>CAKPAQ010000059.1 GCA_934133015.1 uncultured Bacilli bacterium
AGCTATTTTTCTCTTTCTCAATTCTTTTTCTAATGATTCGTGACCACGTTCTATATCAATTTCTTTTTCATTTTTAGTAAAGAATGATCTTATTTTATTACGAGTTTGAGTACATTTAGCTATATTTAACCATTCTTTTGATGGCCCTTTAGAACTTTTTAATGTATTAATTTTAACTATATCATTATTTTGAAGTTCATAGTTAAGAGGAACAATTGAATTATTAACGATTGCACCTACCATAGTTTCTCCTACTCTAGTATGCACTTTATAAGCAAAATCAATTGGAGTTGCGCCTTTAGGTAGTTCAATAATATCTCCTTTTGGAGTAAAACAATAAATACTATTGTTTAATACTTCGTCTTTAACACTATTAACAAAGTCCTCACTACTCATTTTATCTTCATTTAATTCGATAATAGATTTAAAAAATTGTAATTTTTGTTCTGTAGTATTTTGCATCATTACACTTGCATCTTTTTGTTCCTTATAAGCCCAGTGAGAAGCAATACCATTTTCAGCTACTTCATCCATATCATAGGTACGTATTTGAATTTCAAATAAATAACCATCTATTCCAAAAATAGTTGTATGAAGAGATTGGTACATGTTTAATTTAGGCATCGCAATATAATCTTTAAATCTTTTAGGAATTGGTCTAAACTTGGAGTGGATAATACCTAATGCTAAATAACATTCTTGTTCAGTACTTACAATAATTCTTAAAGCTAATAAATCATAAATATCAGAAAATTTTCTACCTTTATTCAACTTATTATAAATACTATAGATGCTTTTAGCCCTACCCTTAATTTCATGTTTAATACCATGTTCTGTTAATAAATTGCTAACGTGCTTTAACATTTCATTGACGGTATTATCACGTTCTACTTTAGTTTTATTTAATTTTTCAGCTATATCATAGAAAACATCGGGTTTTAAATATCTAAGTGATAAATCTTCTAGTTCACTTTTAATTTTATGAATACCTAAGTGATCACCAATAGGAGCTAATATTTCTAAGGTTTCTTTAGCTATTTTCTTTTGTTTTTCTGGAGGAAGTGCCCAAAGAGTACGCATATTATGTAATCTATCAGCTAGTTTAACAATAATTACACGTACATCTTCACTCATTCCAACAATTATCTTTTTATAATAATCAATTAAATATTCATTTTCAGTTGAAAAATTAATTCGTCCTAATTTAGATACACCATATACTAAATTACCTATTATTTTACCAAATTCTTTATCTATTTCTTCACGTTCACAATCACAATCTTCAATAACATCATGTAAAAGTGCAGCTACTAAAGTTTCAGTATCAGCACTAATAGTAGTTAAAATAATAGCGACATTTAATGGATGAACTATGTACTCTTCACCTGATTTACGAAATTGACCTTTGTGCTTTTTTTCAGCAAAAAAATAACCTTTTTTTATTAAAGCAAGTTCATCTTCATCACTTATATATTTACTTGCTTTTTCTATTAAATCATCTATTGTATATTGTTTTTCAACTTTTGACATAAACTCATCCCCTATATCACTTCTTGTTTCATGGCTATATATTCTAACACTTCAGTATACGTAACATCAAGTATATCTTGAACCATACCAGAAAGTGTTAAACCATTAACTTTATTCCATTTGTTACTCTTTAGATAATCCCAAATATCTTTTTCTCTTACTCCTGAAGTAGACATTCTTTTGAAATTTCTCACTTTAACTCTAAGGGCTGGAACTAATCTTTGATACAAATCTTCTTGGCTGGAAAAATATATATCCATAACTTAATCACCCTATTTTCATTATATATTAATTTTGATAATTAGGAAAGTTTTTTAATGATAGTTTTTTACTCTTTTACATATGATTTAATAGTGATGATTCTATGAAAAAAGAAAAATTTATTAAAACAACTATTATTTTAATGATTGGTGGCGCCATTACTAAAGTATTAGGTATGATTATAAAAATAATTATGAATCGCCTAGTCGGAATAGAAGGAATTGGGTTATATATGCTGATATTTCCTACTTTTTCACTTTTTATGAGTATGTCACAATTAAGTTTACCAATTTCTATTTCTAAATTAGTAAGTGAAGAAAAACATAATAGTAAAAAACTTATTTCATCGTCGATACCTATTGTATTGATTACTAATATTATTTTGATATTATTGATATTTCTATCTGCCAAACCGCTAGCTAATAACTTTTTAAAAGATCCTAGATGTTACTTACCTATAATATCTATTAGTTTAGTTTTACCATTTGAAGCGTTATCTAATTTAATGCGTGGTTATTTTTTTGGAAAACAAAGAATGTTACCACATGTCATCAGTCATATTATCGAACAGATTGTTAGATTAGTATTAATTATTTTAGTAGTTCCTTCTTTAGTTAATAAAAACATTGTATATGCTGTTTCATTTTTAATACTAGTAAATATGATTAGTGAATTTTCAAGTATTATTATTCTTCTTTTGTTTTTACCAAGAGATACTGATATTAGAAAAAGTGATTTTAAACCAAATCGAGGTATAATTAAGATTATATTAGATTTATCTATTCCAACAACTGGTAGTAGATTGATTGGTAATATTGGTTATTTTTTAGAGCCAATTATTATTACTTTTGTATTGACTTTGATTGGATATTCAAATAATTATATAGTAGAAGAATATGGGATAATAAGTGGTTATGTTATGCCTTTATTGTTATTACCAAGTTTTTTTACTAACGCTATATCTCAAGCATTGATTCCAGTTATATCTAAAAGTTATAGTAATAATGAATATAATTATACAAAGACAAAGTTAAAACAAGGTATCTTTTTTTCTTTATTAGTAGGAATACCAGCAACTATTATCTTTTTATGTTTTCCAAAGAGTTTAATTAATTTTATTTATCATACTACAAAGGGTGTTAAATACATTTACTTTTTAGCTCCAGTATTTCTATTACATTATTTAGAAACACCTCTTTCTAGTAGTTTACAAGCAATGGGTAAGGCTAAGGAAACTTTTAAGATTTCATTTTTAACAACGGTTTTTAGAAGTGTTACATTGTTTATTTTTCTATTTTTAAATATTGGAATGTTAGGATTTATCATTTCGTTATCACTAAGTATTATTTATTCTACTTATCTTCATTATAAGTACATAAAAAAAGCTCTAAATAACACTATTTAGAACTATGGTATCTCCCATATTCAAATTTTCTTTCTTTAGCCATAATTTTCTTACCTAAATTTTTACTATAATCGTAGATTATTAAATTCTCTAGCCACGCTTTTTTTCTATTAATTCCATTAATTCGATTATTTAATTGCGATAAAGCATGACTTTTTATTAAACTTTTTTCATGATTGTAAGCTGTTACTAAATCACTATCACTAGAAACTTGAAGACTACTTATTTCTCTATCATATTGTTCATAAATTGAAGTTAAAAACGGTTCATCATTAATAATCATTTCTTTTACTAGTTCATATTCTTGTAAGAATTGTTCTGCTTTTTGAGAAGTGTCACAATCACCTACTTGACTAAGGCAACAAGCTCTAGCAGTAACTTTGTTAGCTTTAATTTTAAGCTCACTTAGAGCGGTAATAAAAGCTATTAATTTGGTCGTATCTTTTTCAGTTTTTGATTTGTTAATAACCATTTCATGGTAATCTATAATTATATCATTATTAATATTACCTATTCCTTCTCTTATTTTGTCACAATCTTCTCTTTTTAAAATGGATGTACAAAATTCAAGACCAAACTCTAAATTTTCTTTTCCTAAATATTTAATTATTCTTTCTTCAATTCCAACATTACTGCTTTTAGCAGGAAATAAGTATTTTATTTTGGGTGCGAACATGAGATCATACCTCCTCTTAATCTTTTAAAAAATTTACTTTGACTATCTATAACATAAAGATTTGTTTCAAGTTCTTTCTTTTTTTCTTTAACAGTATTATAAGAATAAATTGTTTCTCTATATTTTTTTAGACATGTTTCATATAAAGTTGGGCGTATTCTTTCTTGTACTTTCATTAAATATTCATCAGATTTAACCCATTTAGTGCTTTCATCAAATTTTTCAGTTAAAATTTCTAAATATATACTATTATCCTTATCATTTAATAGATCATAACCTTGAAAATTAATCGCATATAATATATCACTTTCATAATCTTGAACTAAATCGTTATTTATGTTAATTTTAATTAATTTTGTGATTAATTGGTAAGGTAATCGGATAATAGTAACAAGTGATGTGATAAATTCTGGCACCTTATTAGTATAATTTACATCATCTAATACTTGCATAATAATATCTCTATAAAGTTCATAATCTTTGAATTGTAATTTAGATAGAGTTGGTTTTATTCTTTTATAATCTTTATGATTCATAACTTTATTGATAAAAACTAATAATTGTTGCTTTTCTTTTTCATTTAAAACTACGTGTTTACTGATTCGATTGTTGATTATTTTATCTATTTCATCAGCTGATTTCTTAATTTCCACACCATCAGGAAATAAACAATCTATTCTATCGATAACTCTATTTTTTTGCATACTTTCTACTTCCTTTTAAGGACTTTATATTTTCTAGCCGCAGTTATTAATTCTACATTGTGTGTTTTTAACTGTCTACTGCCAGTACTATCAATATAATTATAAAATTTTCTTTTAATTGATTGAAATTCTTTTTTTAGTTCATCTCCAATATTATAAGCTATATCTATCACAAAGTCATAATCATATACATTGTCACAATAATTGTTCATTAAATCACGGTATTTAAAAAGAGCTGTCTTTACAATTTCACTATCATCTTGATATAATTTTTCTTCATAATCATTTAACATTTTAACAATGTTATCTTTACCATATTTTTTAAGTATTGAATAAGAAACACTGGTAATTGGTAAACTATTCATTACAACAACTCTTCTTTTTTTAATTCCTTCTATTGCGATTCTTATTTCTTTAACCACCAATGATTGAACACTAGTGGGATAATATTTTCTAGAAATAGATAGAAAGATATCAACATTATTACAAAAATCACCCATTCTAAGATTATTTAACTCTTTTATAATTTGACTATAATAAGGTGATGTTCCTATGTTTTTGGCAAATTGTAGAATTCTTTCTTCATAACAGCTGTATTTAGATGTTTCAACATTAACTTTAGTTTCAGCTATATTATTCTTTTTAGAAAAATACAAGCCCGATCTATTTGGATTATTTCTAATTTCATCCATCTTTATACACCCCTTCACAACAGCCGATATTTTATCAAAAACAGGCATTTTTGTCAAGATAAACTTTACTTGAAAACATAAATTTAATATAATAATCAAAGAGAAAAAAAGAGGATTATTATGAAAAAGAAAGAAAAAATAATTAGAAAAAAAGAACCACTTAAAGATGAACAGATAATTGAAATTACTATCAATGATCAATTAGAAAAAATGCTTAAGAAAAAAGAATTAGAAATTAATGAATTAAAAGATGATTTTTATCAAATAAAAAAAGAAGATGATAATGATATAAATCAAGAAGATGTTGAAAATAGTTTGAATAAGTTAGAATATTTGAGCTTAAAAATTGAAATAATTAGTCAAGAGTTAGAAAACTTAAAAAAAAGTATTGCCTCTGAAATGGATAATATCAATTTAGAAAAACTAATGACTGATTATCAAAATATTCTAATGAAAAAAGTTGACCTAATTAAACTTATAAATGATTCTAACAATAAGAAAAATTATATAAGTATTCTTACTGAACTTGATGATTTGGAAAAAGAAAAAGAAAAAGAAAAAAAGAAATTAATTCAACATCAAGAAGAAATAATTAATAGAGATAAACAATATGATGATTTTAAAGATCAAGTAGTCG
>CAKPAQ010000060.1 GCA_934133015.1 uncultured Bacilli bacterium
CTTTAATAGAACCAGTAAAAGAATATAATATTGCAAAAATGGCAACATTGAACACAGAAATAGAACAACTAAAAAATAAAATTGCTGATAATAGTAATTACTTAGATAATGAAAAAATTGAATTAGAACAAAATAAAAGAGATAACATTGGAAGTATGATACAAGAAAAAGATGCTCAATTAGAAGTTCTAAAACAAGAGTTACAATCAAATAGAGAATTAGCATTATTATCTATTCAAAAAACAATTCTAGAAAAGCAATTAAAAGGATATGAAGAAGAAAAACAAATACTTCTACAATGGAATATTGAAGAAAGTGAATCTGATCTTGATACAAGAAAAGCTCTAGATGAATTATTTGCTGAATCAAAAGTTAATCTATCAACAGTTGAAAAAGAACTAATTGAATGTAACATCAAAATTACAAAAAATGAATCAAAAATTGATTTGAGCTTAGAAGAAATCAATAATCAAATAAAAGCCTTAGAAAAAGAAAAAGAAGAATTGAATAATGAGTACTCAGCTATTACAAAATCATTAGAAGATAAAAATAATTTAAAATATATTAATAAGGAACAGAAATTAACTGATATTCAAAAACTAAACAAATATAAAGTTGAACTAAATAAATTGAATCCTGAAAATTTAGATAATCTAAAACAACAGTTCTTAGAAAAATACAATCAAGAATTACTAAATCCTACTAGTGAAACTTATACATTACCAGGAAAATTGGCAAATGGGGATGAGTTAAAATCAGATGGTACAATCACAAAGAATAATGCTCAATTACCAGGAAAACTATCAGCCGGAAATGAACTAAAAAGTGATGGATCAATTACCGAAAAGCCATTAGAATTACCAGGAGAATTAGAAAATGGTGATCAATTGAAGTCTGATGGTACAATTGTAAATAAAGATGATTTAGATGATGAAGAAATAGAAGAAATTACAGATGCTAACCCAGGATTACTAAAAAAGGCTGCCAATGCAATTAAAAATGGTGGAAAGAAAGCAATAGAATGGGTTAAAAAACATCCTAAATTAGCAGCCACTATAGGAACTGCAGTAGTTGTAGTAGTTGTTGGAGCAACAGCAATAATCAAATCTTTAACTGGTCAAAATCTTGAAAGTGTTCCACCAGAAGTACCAATTATACCAGATAATAATATTGAACAAGAAGCAAATCTTGATGATACAGCTAAAACTGAAACTGAAGCCATAGCTGACGAAGCAATTCAAGAAACAGAAGATACAAACAGCTTTGATGAAAATTACAATTCAGCAATTAATAATATATTAGAAGGTAAATCAAATGTATATGTATCAGCAGATAGAGCTATAAATAATCAAGAAGCTGTCCAAAATATTTATAATCCATCTTTTGAGACTTCACAAATAAGTAAATTATATACTATGGAAGATGGACAATTACAAACAGTAAGCTACGATGATGCAAAACAAATAGTAGAAAACGGCGGTACAGTAAGTGCACAAATAACTAATGATGGTGTTGGTATTGGTTATGTATCAATCGGTGATAATGTTAATGAACAAAATGTTGGTGGAATGTCAAGATAATAGGAGGAAAAAATGGAAAATAGAATAAACAAAATTATAAAATTAAAAAATGGTTCAAAATACTTAGTATTAAATCAAGCTTACTATAAATCAAATAATTACTACTTTGTAGTAGGTGTAAGTGCTGATGAACAAGATATTACTGATGAATTTAGATTATTAGAAGAAAAAAATGCAGATGGAAAATTAACATTATCATCAGTTAAAGATCCTGAAACAATAAAACTTTTAGCACAATATTTAGAACCAAAAGCTTAGAGGTGACAATATGAATATAAATAATGAACAAGACTTAATAAATGGTACTAATATACCTAAACCACGTATAAGAAATGATAAAGAAACTGATGAAGAATATGTAGAATATTTAAAAAATTATTATAATACATACTTTCCTGAGGAAAAAGAAGTTGTTCAAAGTAAAGAAGTTAATAGCCAAGAACAACTTCAAAATCCTACAATAGAAGAAGCACCAGTTGTTGAAACTGAAATTACAGAGCATGATATTTCTAATATTCAAAATAACTTAGAATCATATGCTGATTCCATAATTGCAAGTGAACAACAATCTAATAACAGAGAACCTAAACAAGAACAGACTATTAACTTTGACTTAAATGCTACCCAACCAATTACTAATCCAAAAAGCGAAAATAGCGAACAACAAGAAGAAATATATGGTTTCAATTTTGATGTAAATAATGATGCTCCACAAATTAATTTTGATTTATCTGGTATTCCAGAAACTGAAGTAGAAGAGATTAAAGATTCTAATGAAGTACTTAATAAGAAAGTAAGGTCATTTGAATTATTTACAAAAGCCAAAGCCTTTTTTACAAGTGTAAAGAATAAAATATCTCAAAATGTTGAAGATTATTTGTGTGGTTTTGGGAATTCATTTGGTGAAGAAGACTTAGCCATAGAAAATGGAATGACTCGTTAAAAGATGTAAATAATAAAAAATAGGTTGTATAATCTATTTTTTTTTTGCTATAATAAATTAGGTGATATATATGACATATAAAATAACAAGTAGAAGTGAAAAAGATACTATTGAATTAGCACAAAACATTGAATCTGAAAAATTTCCTAATATGGTAATTTGTTTAATTGGCGATTTAGGTAGTGGCAAAACTATATTTACTAAAGGATTTGCCGCATCATTAGGTATAGAAGAAGCTGTAACTTCGCCAACATTTAATATAATAAAAGAATATACTTCAGGAGAAATGGATTTATATCATATGGACGTTTATCGTTTAGATGGTAAAGTTTCAGATCTAGGTTTAGAAGAATATTACGACAAAGGTGGAGTTGTTATTATCGAATGGGCTGATATGATAGCCGACTATTTGCCAGAAGAAAGATTAGAAATAAAATTTAAAATATCTGAAGAAACAGAAGATACTAGAATAATTTCAATTACACCAATAGGTAGAGAATATGAAGATCTATGTGAGGCAGTACTATGATAGCTCTATACATAGATACAACTTCTAATTATCTATATTCAGCATTATCAATTGATAATAAAATAACAGGCGAAATCAAAGAAAAGTTGGATAAAGATTTGTCTGTTTTTACTTTAGATAAAATTAGAATAATGTTAGAAAACTCAAATTTAGAGCCAAAGAATATAGAAAAAATAATAGTAGTAAATGGTCCAGGATCATTTACTGGTGTTAGAATCGGTGTAACTATTGCAAAAACTTGGGCATTATCACTAAATACTAAAATTTCAGTAACTTCGTCATTAAAGAGTATGGCACTATCATCTGAAGTAGCTAGTGATTATAAAGTTCCAATAATAGATGCAAGAAGAGGCTTTGTTTATGCGGGAATATATGATAATAACGGAATTCCGGTTTTAAATGATAAATATATAAGTCTAGAAGCTTTAAAATGCGCTATCGAAAACTTACCGGGTTCTTATAGTGTTATTACTAATAATGATATAGATATTGATAATATAGAATTATACAACCCTAATTTTTCAAATATTTTTAAAAATAATATAAATAATGAAGAATTAATACCTCATGCTGTAAATCCAGTTTACTTAAAACAAACTGAAGCAGAGGAAAAAGAAAGAATTGAACTAATATGATAATAACTAATAATAATATAGAATTATTAGAAAGTTCTTTTCCTAAATATTTTAAAGATGAAAGCATAATTGAAAAAATAAAAAATAATCCATATACCAATTATTATTTAGTAACTAAAAATGGTGTATGTCTTGCATTTATTAATTATGACCTTATTTATGAAAGAGCTGAATTGTCTCAAATAGAGGTATTAAAAGAGTATCAAAGACAGGGTATTGCTTCAAAATTATTAGAATTTTTCATTGAAGATTGTAAAAATAAACAAATAAAAAATATAACCTTAGAAGTAAAAATAGATAATGTTAAAGCAATTAATTTATATAAAAAATATGGTTTTAAACAAGTCGCAATTAGAAAAAAATATTATAATGGAATAGATGGTATTTTAATGGAAAAAGTTTTATAAAGTATGGTGATGTTATGAAAGATGTATATATTTTTGCTATAGAAAGTAGTTGTGATGAAACAAGTTGTTCCATTGTTAAAAATGGATGTGAAGATATTTCTACTGTTATATCTACACAAATTGATATTCACAAAAATTATGGGGGAGTAGTTCCAGAAATAGCTAGTCGTCAACATGTAAAGAATATTACTATGGTTATAGATGAATGCTTAAAAAAAGCTAATATGACTATTGACGATATGGATGCGATTGCTGTAACATATGGGCCAGGTTTAATCGGTTCATTATTAGTTGGGGTAGAAGCTGCTAAAACATTAGCATATACACATAATAAGCCTTTAATTCCAGTTCATCATATATCAGGTCATATCTATGCCAATAATTTAGTAGAATCAATGAGATTTCCACTAATGGCATTAGTGATAAGTGGTGGTCATACTGAACTTATATATATGAAAGATCATTATTCATTTGAAAAAATAGGTGCTACTTTAGATGATGCAGTTGGAGAATGTTATGATAAAGTAGCTAGAATTATAGGAGTTGCTTATCCAGGTGGACCAACTATCGATAAATGGGCCCATGAAGGACAAGATACCTATAAATTGCCATTACCATTAAATAATGATACATATAACTTTAGTTTTAGCGGTTTAAAAAGTGCCATAATCAATTTAGTTCATAATGAGAACCAAAGGGGTAATGAAATTAGAAAAAAAGACTTAGCTACATCATTCCAAAATACAGTTGTTGAAATAGTAACTAAAAAGACTATGAAAGCAATGAAAGATAAAAAAGTTAATAACTTAATAGTTGCAGGTGGAGTTGCTGCTAATAGTGGAATAAGAGAAAAACTAATAGAATTATGTGAACAAAATAATATTCACTATACTTTCCCATCAATAAAGTATTGTACTGATAATGCAACTATGATAGGTGCTTCAGCCTATTATGCATATAAACTGGGAAGAACATCAGATTTAGTGTTAAATGGTAAATCAAGTATAGAACTAAAATAATTTTCAATCAAAAAGTTATATAAAAGAAAGAGGGATATAAAATGAAAAAAATATCAGAAAAACAAAAAAAAATAATTTTCTATGCAGGGATTATTTTATTCTTTATTGTAATAATATTAATATTTCTAACAAGCAATAAACTTAATGAAAATAATAAAACAGAAAAAGATCGTTTAACTAACTATTTACAAGCAAAAGCCACTTCATTTTACGAAGGAGCATATTATGATACTATTAAAAGTCTTAATGATGATGTTGCTACCTTTTTAGGTAATTTTACTGAAGAAGGAATAAGCATGAGTATTCAAGTCTTATTAGAAAATAATGTTTTAACTGAGGATGAAGTAAAAGAAAATCTAATCAATAAAGATAATAATAAAAAATGTGATTATGAAAATACTAAAGTAGTTATTTATCCACAAGAACCATATAAAAATAACTCTTACCAAGTTAGAACTCAATTAGATTGTGGAATAGAAGCTAAATAAAAATACAAATAAAATGAGAAAGTAAATGTACTTACTTTCTCATCTTTTTTTCTATAGTATAAATAACATAATACATAATATATGACAATATACTCAATAGAACAACTGAAGTTATAACAAGATTTATATTAAATACCTGTGAACCATACATTATTAAATATCCTAAACCTTCTTTTGATACCAGTAATTCACCCATAATAACACCGCTATAAGAGGTACGGGGAGAAAATCAAATATTGTAAATTACCAAATAAATATTGTAATGATTGTAAAAAAGAATTTAATTCAATGAGAAATATGGC
>CAKPAQ010000061.1 GCA_934133015.1 uncultured Bacilli bacterium
ATTATGATTTAGAAGAAGCCCATAGACAAGACATAGCTTCAAGTTATGATACAGGCTTAGAGGAAGGAATGGAAAAAGGAATTAAACAGGGCATTGAACAAGAAAAACTATCTATAGCAAAAAATATGTTAAAAGATACTAATGACTATGAAAAAATTTCTAAATATACAGGTTTATCTATAGATATAATAAAAGAATTAATAAAAGAATAAAAGAATTAATATAAAAAGTTCTTGCCTTTTTTAATATTTTCTAGTATATTATACATGTACCTTTTCTAGGACATGGATAAAATTCCGACCATATCTTGGAAATAGGCTAATATTTATAAAGGAGGAATTAAAAAATGGCTTTAACAACTGAAAAAAAGCAAGAAATAGTTAAAAAGTATGCTAGAAATGAAAAAGATACAGGTTCTTGTGAAGTTCAAATCGCAATATTAACTGAAGAAATCAATACTTTAACTGAACATATGAAAGAACATAAACATGACTATCATTCTCAACGTGGTCTTTTAAAGAAAGTTGGTCAAAGAAGAAGTATGCTTAATTATTTAGCTAAAAAAGATATCCAAAGATATCGTGATATCATTAAGCAATTAGGATTAAGAAAATAATATATATATAGAGGCACTAATTTTTTTAGTGTCTTTACTTTTGCAGGGAGGTTAATATAATGAAAATAAAAAATCTTTATATTGGAAAACTTTATAGATTAAATGTTAATTATAATATAACAACAGCTACACTTGATTTTAGACATATAACATTAGCTACTGAAGAAAGAGAAACTATTTTGTTAATTGAAGATAGACAAGCTAAAGATATTATTTTTGGTGGAACTTATCGAATTGGCGCAACTAGAGCCGTAGTAAATGAGTTATATGCAAATAACTTAACACAATTAGAACCAACATTAGCAGCATTAGGTTACACAAGAAAAAACATATCAAAACACAAGGTAAAAAAAATGATGAAAAATACTATAACCAATATGAAAAGTAATTATAATAATATGAAGTATAGGAGAGAATTATTTTATGGAGAAGATTTTTGAGTTTAATTTTAGAGGAAAAAAATTAATAGTAGAACATGGTAAAGTAGCAAAACAAGCTGATGGAGCTGTATTAGTTAGATATGGTGATACAGTTATCTTATCAACAGCTGTAGTTAGTAAAAATGCTAATGTTCTATCTGACTTTTTTCCATTAATGGTATTGTATAATGAAAAACTATATTCAGTTGGTAAAATTCCAGGTGGATTTATAAAAAGAGAAGGTCGTCCAACTGAAAAAGGAACACTTGCTGCACGTATGATAGATAGACCTATGCGTCCAATGTTCCCAGAAGACTTTAAAAATGAAGTACAAATTGTAAATACAGTATTGTCAGTAGATCCAGATTATTCACCAGAATTAACTGCTATGTTTGGATCAAGCTTAGCGACATGTATAAGTAAAATTCCATTTGATGGACCAATAGCGGGAGTAAAAGTAGGACATGTAGATGGACAATTTATTATAAATCCAACACCAGATGAATTAGAAAAGTCTGATTTAGATTTAACTGTAGCTGGAACTAAATATGCCATAAACATGGTAGAAGCAGGTGCAAAACAAGTATCAGAAGATCTAATGTTAGATGCATTAATGTTTGGTCATGAAGCCATTAAAGAATTGGTACAATTTCAAGAAGAAATCATTGCCGAAATAGGTGAAGAAAAGATGGCATATGAAGTACTTGAAGTAAGCGACGAATTAAGAAATGAAGTAAGAAATCTTGCTGAATCTAGATTAAATGAAGCTCTTCGCATTAAAGATAAGTTAGCGTCATATGAAGCTATAGACAAAATAAAAGAAGAAGTAGTAGAAAAATACACTAAGGAATTTGAAGATAAGTTAAAAGATAAAGAATTAGTTGAATTAACTACTAAAGTAAAATTAGTACTTGAACAAATAGAATATCAAATATTTAGACAAATCGTAGTAAAAGAAAAAACCAGAGCTGATGGTAGAAAAATGGATGAAATTAGACCACTTTCAACTGATATTGATTTACTTCCAAGAACTCATGGATCTGCTTTGTTTACTCGTGGTCAAACTCAAGCCTTAGCTATCACTACATTAGGTGCTTTAGGTGAACATCAAATTTTAGATGGACTTGACATGGAAACTGAAAAAAGATTTATGCTACACTATAATTTTCCAGCCTTTTCAGTTGGGGAAACTGGTAGATATGGAGCTCCAGGTCGTCGTGAAATAGGTCACGGAGCCTTAGGAGAACGTGCTCTTTTACAAGTAATGCCATCCGAAGAAGAATTTCCATACACAGTTCGTGTAGTATCAGAAATTCTTGAAAGTAATGGTTCTTCAAGTCAAGCTACAATTTGTGCTGGATGTATGAGTCTAATGGCTGCAGGAGTACCAATTAAAGCACCAGTTGCTGGTATTGCCATGGGACTTATCACTGATGGGGATGATTATACAATATTAACTGATATTCAAGGTATGGAAGATCATCTTGGAGATATGGATTTTAAAGTAGCTGGAACCACAACTGGTATTACTGCTTTACAAATGGATATTAAAATTAAAGGAATTACTAGAGAAATATTAAAAGAAGCTTTAGACCAAGCTAAAAAGGCTCGTTTCGAAATATTAGACGTAATTACTAAACAGATTCCAGAGCCTCGAAAAGAAGTTAGTAAATATGCACCTAAAACTTTAATATTTATGATTAAACCAGAAAAAATAAAAGATGTAATTGGTCGTGGTGGTGAAATGATTACTAAAATTATTTGTGAAGCATCAAATGTTAGTGCCGTTACTGATATAAATGCTGTTAAAGTAGATTTAGAAGATGACGGACGTGTCACAATATATCATTCTGATAAAGAAATAATTGAAAAAACTCGTGATATGATTTTAGATGTAGTAAAAGAAGTAGAAGAAGGACAAATTTACCCAGCTAAAGTAGTAAAAGTAGAAGAGTTTGGATGCTTTGTACAAATTTGGCCTGGATGCGAAGGACTTGTCCATATTTCTGAATTAGCTAAAGAAAGAGTTAAGAAGACTGAAGATGTAGTTAAATTAGGTGATGAAATTCTAGTAAAAGCTATCGGTTGTGATAAAAAAGGAAGACTTAATTTCTCACGTAAACAAGCCATGATGCCAACAAAAGAAGAAATAAAAGAAACAAAATAAGTTACTTAAGAAACTAATTATGTTAGTTTCTTTTTGTATAGAATAATATCAACTTTCATATAATTTATTAAGTCATAAACAAAATGAAAGGAATGATACTTATTATGAAAAAATGCATATCTTATCTAGGAGTATTTGTCCTTGTCTGCTTTAGTTTCTTTTATACCGATAAAGCTGTAGAGATTGTTAAACGAAATGATCCTGTTATGAAAGAAATATTAACCATAAGTGATAGTTTAAAGATAGAACCAATTAATGCTATTATCAACGATGATGAAGTAATTTCTGGTTTAAATGGTAAAAAAATTAATATTGACAAAAGTTATCAAAATATGAAAAAATTAAATATATATAAAGAATCAATGCTAGTATTTGATGAAATATTACCAGAAGTAAGTATAAACTATGATAAATATGTAATAAAAGGAAATGAATTAAAGAATGAAGTTGCCTTAGTATTTAAAGTTGATAGTATAGACAACATTAAATTAATTAATAAAGTATTAACTGAAAAAAATACACTTGCTACCTTTTTTATAGATGGAAATATTGTTAAAGACAACATGAATTTAGTATTAGAATTAGCCCATGATGGCTATGAAATAGAAAATCTTGGTTATAATGGTAATTACTCTAGCGAAAAACTAACTTGGACAAATAATATGATTGAATCATTAACCAATAAAAAAACTAATTACTGCTATACTGAATTTAAAGACAAAAATATTCTAGAATTATGCAGTACCAACAAAATGTATACCATTAAGCCTACTATCAATACAGGAAATTATCCATTTCTAACAATAAAGAAGAATTTAGAAAGTGGTAGTATAATTAGTTTTGATTTAAGTGATAAAACTTTAAAAGAATTACCATCAATTATCAGTTATATATCCCAAAAAGGTTATAATATAGTAAGTCTAGAACAATTAATTAGTGAAAATTATAGTGATGAAAAATAAAAGTTATGATATAATAAACGAAGTAAGGAAAGTGCAGTATATGGAAGAAGTAAATTATTCAAATATTAAAGAAATGGTAACTAGTTATATAAAAACAAACCCCATTATCGAAAGTAAGAAAAATGATGAAAACATAAATAATGATAATGAAGAAAGAATAATTTCATTAACAAAATATTATGGTGAAGATATAGAAATAATTGATAAAATATCAGAACTTGGTGGTAAAACCATAAAAGCATTGACTATAATAAGTGAAAAATCAGATGAAGACAAACTTGAGGTAATAGAAAAAATTAGAACATCTTCTAGTGTTACTATTAATGAAAAAATTATAAAATGTTTTAAAGATGATAGATTGTCACTTTTATTAGAAGAAAAAAAATTAATATCAGCTAATGGTACTCCAATAAATACTAAAGTAAGAATTACTGAAAAAAATAGTAATAATGCTTATAATACAAACCATTATGATGTATATGGTGAAAGAGGAATGTCAATAATGCTAGATAGTGATGGTTACATATCCGTTGATGACACAGATTTATTAAATCGTCTACTTATCTTAAATAATCGTATATCTAGTTTAAATGATAAATTTCTAGCTGAAGTTAAATATAGTTTAGGATTTGAAGAAAAAGTTAAAGAATATAAAATTAAAAGAAAAATGACTAAGGAGCAATGTTGATTGTTCCTTTTTCTTGTTTTAAATTACCATTTATAGTATAATTTAAACAGTGGTAAGGTGAAGATATATGTACTTAAAAGAAATACAAGCATCAGGATTTAAATCCTTTGCTGATAAAATAAATATACATTTAGATGACAATATTACTTGTATAGTTGGTCCAAATGGTAGTGGGAAAAGTAATGTTGTTGATGCAGTACGTTGGGTATTAGGTGAACAATCAGTTAAAAGTTTGCGTGGCGATGGTAATATGACTGATGTTATTTTTTCAGGAAGTAAAAGTCGTAATGCCTTAAATGTAGCCAGTGTATCATTAGTATTTGATAATAGTGACAATTATTTACAGATACCATATACTGAAGTATCAATTAAAAGAAGAGTTTATCGAACTGGTGAAAATGAATACTTTTTAAATGGTGAGAAATGTCGCCTAAAAGATATTACGGATTTATTTATGGATAGTGGTATTGGTAAAGAATCATTTAACATTATCTCTCAAGGAGAAGTTCAAAAAATACTTAGTAATTCTCCATATGATAGAAGGGTTATTTTTGAAGAAGCAGCAGGTGTATTAAAATACAAAAAAAGAAAAGAAGAAGCTATTCGTAAACTAGACCGTACTCATAGTAATTTAGAGCGCGTTGAAGATATTATTCATGAATTAGAGCTTCAATTAGAACCACTTGAAGTTCAAAGTAAAAAGGCAAGAGAATACCTAGAAAACAAAAAAAATCTAGAAAGTATTGAAGTTGCTCTTTTAGCATATGAAATAGAAAATCTAAATCATTTATATCAGAACTCTAAAAAGAAAATTGAAGAATTAAATCATGAAATAGTTACTCTATCAGCTACTAGTAGTGGTAGCGACGCTTCAATTGATCAAGAAAAAACTCATTTACTTAATATAGAGAAAGAACTAAATTTAGCCAATAATAAGTTATTAGAACTTACTAAAAAAGAAGAAAAAATCAATGGGGAAAAAAATATTCTTCAAGAAAGAAGTAAATATAAAGCCAATGACATTAAAGTTCATGAAACTATTACTAATTT
>CAKPAQ010000062.1 GCA_934133015.1 uncultured Bacilli bacterium
CTAAAGCTAATGCTTCTCTATTTAAATCTACAAAAATATTGGTTGTAGAAGGTGTTCTTTTATTAAAAGTTTTAGTTGTTTTATCGTAGTTTCCTAGTTTTACCATTCCTTGAAAAGCATAATACTTAAACCATTCTGGGTAATTCGCATCATCATTGATTAGATAATCTAGCCATGTATCTAAGGAACTTTTTTGATCATCAATTATATCTTTGGTTAATTGTTTTTTCTTATCTTCTGTTATTTCTATATGACCCATTCCTCTTTCTAAGGCCATTTTCTTCTGTAATTCAAAGTATGATTCAGGAATATTCTCTTCCTTGATAAGGTATTTGTCATAATACATTTTCTTTAGTAATTCTAGACCATTATACTTACTATCTCTAGCTAACTCTTCTACTTTTCTTAATCTTTCTAAATACTTTCTTACTCTTTAATCTTTTGTATCACTATTTACGGCAGTATGTACCACTTCATCAGAATTATATAAATCTTTATACAATCTATTTAGAAATGATTCACCCATGTATTCATTTTTCATATGTACACCTTCCCTATTTTAACTAATATCAGTTTAGCATCATATTCTTTTATTTACAAGGATAAATAGAGGAATTAGCAATTTGTTTACACGATTCTTTCTTTTTATTTTTCTATTTCAAATACAAAAATAATGCAAATTTAAAATATCCACAGAATTGTGGATATCATCATATTGTTTTTGTATAATTTTTTTGAAATTCTAATCTTAATTTGTCAGCTACTGTGACAATAAATTCTGAATTAGTTGGTTTAGCTTTATCTATATCAACACTATGTCCAAATATTTCTTCCATTAAGTCCCAATCACCACGATTCCAGCTAACCTCTATCGCATGTCTAATAGCTCTTTCTACTCGTGATACTGTTGTATTATATTTATTAGCTATATTAGGATATAATATCTTAGTTATTCCACCTATAACATCCGGTTTTTCATATAAAATAGAAATTCCTTCACGGATATACTGATAACCTTTTATATGGGATGGAATACCAAGTTCATGTAATATTTTAGTTATTGATATTTGTAAGTTATTATGGTAAATGTCAATAGAAGCATTATTATATTCCTTGTCTTTACAACAATCTTCAATTCTCTTTTCTAGATCAGTAAGTTCAAATGGCTTTAATATAAAATAATTAACTCCAAGTTCTGAAACCTTTCTAATCATTTCTTGAGCATTATAAGAAGTTAAGATAATAACCTTTTTATCAAGATTTTCCTTTTTCATTTCTTCAAGGACACTTAATCCATCCTTCTTTGGCATTATTAAATCTAATATTACTACATCATAGTCACTTTGGCATCTTTTAACTAAATCAATACCCTGTTCACCATCATTTGCCTCCATAACTAGATCTATTCTAGCGTGATTGTTAAAGTACTCCTTAATCATGCTTACTAACTCGACATTATCGTCGATCATAAGTACTCTGATTTTATTCATTTTTTTCTCCTTTCGTACTCCACGCAAGATTCATTATACAATATATTTTTACAAATATAAACAGCGAATATTAACTAGTTTTGTCAACTAATGTCGAAAACCATAAAAAAAAATAGAATTTGCATTCTATTTATTTGACAAATTATTAATAGCGAATCCAGCTATTATCAAAAGGATAACAAAAATCATTATCCATAATATTGGATTATCATAATGATTTGTTATAAACTTCTCCATTTGACTAAATACACTATCTAGCCAATCTAAAATATTTGAAAAAATACTTAAAGTCATTCTTATACCTCCATCTTAGAAATTATTTGTTTTAAGTTATCTATTTTCAAACTATTACTACCAAGTAAGATACCATCTAAATTAGGAATATTATTTAAAATTTTTATATTATCAACACTTACACTACCACCATATAAAACAGGAACACTTTTATTATAATTAACTATAAACCAATCTTTAATAATAGATATTACCTGTTCTATTTGCTTAACTGGGGTAATATATCCAGTACCGATAGACTCTATTGGTTCAAAAGTTAAAATAATATCACTTATCTCTTTAATATTATTAAATATATTATTTAGGCTTGTCTCAATACTTGTTTGTTTAGTATCACTTATACAAAGTATTGGGGTTATATTATATTTAAATAAATAGATAAGTTGTTGTTCAATATTTTTTTCAGTGCTTTCAGGATGATTTATAATAGTGTATTTTACATTTAAAGAACTTAATTGAGCTGCTGATACTTCACCAGTATATGAACCATTTTCATGACTAGATACACCTTGACTACCTAAATAATAATTGTTTCCTTTAAAAAATGGTAAATATAAGTAACTTGGTAGTACTACTAACTTATTGGTTGTTTTTATTTGAGATAAATTTTTTTCATACTCTAAAATAGTTGGTAGAGTAAAATTCATTTTTAAGTTACTTATTATCCACTTCATCTTTATCTCCCTTTATTTTGTTTACTAGTTTACCAAAGACACCATGTTTACTTACATAATGATCAATCGCATATTTATATACATCTAATACTGATTGAGCAAAATATTTAGAACTATATCTTTCTGAGTTTATTCGAGCTTGATTTGATAATCTTTTTAATTCTTCAGGGTTATTATATAGTTCATAAATAATATCTTTACATTCTTTTTTAGTATTGAATATTCTGCCATTTAAATTATCAATAACTGTATTACGGAAACTTTCATCATCAATACAAACTGGTGGGACGCTTGATGCCATTGCTTCAATTACAGTTAAACCTTGTGTTTCTGATTTGGAAGCAGTTAAAAATAAATCACATAAATGGTAATATAGAGGAACATCCTCCCAATTTACTTTCCCTGTCATAATTACATTATCTTCAATTTTATAGTCTTTTATTAATTTTTTATATTCATCAAAATCAGGGCCATCACCTACCATAAGTAATTTTAATTTAGGACATTTTGGTATTAAATCTCTAATTACTTCTAATAGATATTCAATATTTTTTTCTTGAGCAAGTCTACCTATAAAAATAGATACAAAGTCATCTTTTTTCAATTTATATTTTTGTTTTAATTTTTTTAATTTGTCATTATCTATATTTTCTGTATAAAATCTTTCTAATTCAATTCCAGTTGGGATAATATGAATATTACGGTCAACTTGATACTTTTCTTTAAATAAATCATATGTTTTTTTAGTAGGTACAATTAATTCAGTAGCAGTTTTATCACAATAGAATAAAGTTAAATATTCTACTATTTTTTTACTAGATTTATCAAAGTAACCTTTGGTAATGTAGTGAACATAATCTTCATACATAGTATGATAAGTATGGACTAGTGGTATATCAAATTGATAAGCTAGTAATCTAGCAAATGTTCCAATAGCGAATTCTGTTTGGGAATGAATTATATCTAAATTCCAACTTTTTATTTTGTTTACGGCCTTTATAGGGTACAAAGCTGTTAATCTAGAATCATATATTCCAGTAGGAATACCTGGTACTTTTAAAACTTTTTCTTTTTCATCATATTCGTAATGAAAACTTTCTAGATTAGCTGTTACTACATATACTTCATGTCCTAATTTTTCTAAACCTTTTTTTAACATTACTTCACTAGTAACTAAACCACTAATATATGGGGTGTAAGTTTCAGTAAATATTCCTATTCGCATTATTCTTTACTTCCTTTCAAATTAAACACTATAGCTCCTATTATCATTGGGAAATAATAAGAAATAAAACGCCATATCAAAAGTGATGCTTTTAAGATACCACCTTTTATAAAACTACCAAAGAATTGTAAGTAACCATATTCGATTCCACCACTTGCCCCTGGTATAGGTACAAATGAACCAATTATTAAAATATAAGCAGAAGATACTATTGATTTTAATGGAGTAACATCGTTAACATTACCTAAAGCCATTATTACAAAGTATGGCATTACATAAATAGCTGTTAATGATAATAAGTTGTATATAAAAGATTCAAGACATAATAACTTATTATTTTTTAAGAACGTAGCTCCTTCATGAAAATCATCAACTCTTTCATTCCATTTATTCAATGTTGTTTCTTTATCTTTTACTAATTTTAATTTACTTAAAATATTAATTGATTTATTAACAATAAAGTGATTAAACTTATTACTAAAGCTTATTATAAATAAACCTATCATAACTCCAGTATTAATTAAAAAGCCTAAAATAATTAAATCTTTTAATATAGTAATATTTTTAAAATAATTAAATTTAGCATTGATTGCCATTGCGATTAATCCATATAAGACTAAGGCAGCTTGATATATTATAAAGTTTTGAATAATAATATTGGATGCTTTAGTTAGTCTAAAACCATCTTTTTTCAACATATATACTTGCATAGGTTGACCACCGGTGGAAAAAGGAGTTATACCGTTAAAGAATTTAGTTATAATCAACATACGAAGTACTTTTATAAAACTATAGTTTTTGTCATAACTTTTAATTATTTTATAGTAAGCTAAACCATCAAAGACAAACATTAGTAATAAACATATAAAAGCTAAGATAATATATAAAAAGTTGGCATTTACTAATTCGTGAACGATATTATTAAAATCATCTTTTAGTACTAAAAAGAGAATTAATAATGTTATTAGTACTAGTATTATACTGTTTTTTTTAAAATTTTTCATATTAGCTCCTTACTATCTGTCGTTTATTACTTCTAATCCTGGTAATTTTTTACCTTCTAGGTATTCGAGAGTTGCGCCTCCACCTGTTGATACATGAGTAACTTTATCTTTATATCCTAATTTAGTTGCGGCTGCGACAATATCTCCACCTCCTAAAATACTATTTAATGGTAATGCTGTTATTATTTTTAGTACTTGTTCGGTACCATAACAGTATTTAGGAACTTCATACATTCCTAAAGGTCCATTCCATAATACGGTCTTGGCTTGTCTTAAGACTTCTAAGATTTTCATTACTGTTTCTGGGCCAATATCTAGTCCCATTTCATTTTGATTAAACTCTCCTATTTTAGCTACTCTTGATTTAGTTAATGGGTTTGTATCAACAGCTACTTGACTATCTATTGGTAAGACAAACTTTGATGGATAATTAGTTAATTGTTCTTTACAAAAATTCAAGTATTCTTCTTCAATTAATGATTGGCCAATGTCATATCCTTGGGCTTTTAAAAAAGTATATGCCATTGCGCCACCAATTATAATTTTATCGGCTTTATCAACTAAGTTTTTTATTACGCCTATTTTATCTTTTACTTTACTACCACCTAATATTACTACATAAGGCCTTTCAGGGTTATCTAGGCTAGATAATACTTTTAATTCTCTTTCAACTAAAAAACCGATTGCATTAGGTAAAATAGTAGCTATTCCTACATTTGAGGCATGAGAACGATGAATTGTTCCAAAGGCATCATTTATGAAAATATCACCTAAGTTAGCCCAATAACTGGCAAGTTCTAAATCATTACCACTTTCTTTATTACCATCTAAATCTTCAAATCTAGTGTTTTCAATTAAAACTATGTCTCCTGGTTTCATATTATTTACAGCTTCTTCTAGTTTTTCAGTTCTAGTTCTATTTATAAATCTAATTGGTCTTTTTAATAATTCACTTAAACGAATTGCGACTGGTGTTAGAGTATATTTTTCTTTATCACTTTCTTCTTTAACTCGACCTAAATGAGAAAGCAAAATTACTTTAGCCTGTCTATCTAAGGCATATTTTATAGTATCTAGACTTTCTACAATTCTAGTGTCATCAATTATTTTACCATTTTCGATGGGTACATTAAAATCTACTCTAATGATTACTCTTTTAAAACTAATATCTAAGTCTGTACTTGTTTTTTTCATATTTTCA
>CAKPAQ010000063.1 GCA_934133015.1 uncultured Bacilli bacterium
TTTTTTAGGGAGGATATATGATATTTGTAACTTTAGGTACACAAGACAAAAGTTTTGTTAGATTATTAGAAAATTTAGATAAAATAATAGAAAAGAATAAAATAAAAGATGAAGTTATTGTACAAGCTGGTTATACTAATTATGCCTCTAAAAATATGAAAATATTTAATACAATACCTAAAGATGAATTTATTAAATACATAAAAAAATGTGATTTAATTATTACACATGGTGGGGTTGGTTCTATTTTTGATGGTTTAAAAAATAATAAAAAAGTTATTGCGGTACCTAGACTTTCTAAATATAAGGAACACACTAATGATCATCAATTAGAAGTAGTTGATGAAATGACTAAAGAAGGTTATATCATTGGAGTCTTTGATATGAATGATTTAGAAGATGCGATAGCTAAATCTAAGAATTGGCAACCTAAAAAATATAAAAGTAATAATAAAAATATGATTAATCTATTGGAAGATTATATAGATAATAATGATAGGCGACGTATATTTTTTAAAAAGAAAAGAGGTAGAATATGAAAAAAATATCAATTGTTGTTCCATGTTATAATGAAGAAGAATCATTACCTATTTTTTATGAAGAGGTATCTAAGGTTTGTACTAAAATGAAAAACAAAGCAGAATTTGAATTTGTTTTTGTTAATGATGGTAGTAAAGATGAAACATTAGAAATATTAAGAACTTTGGCTCAAAAAGATAAAAGAGTTAAATATATATCTTTTTCAAGAAATTTTGGCAAAGAAGCTGGAATGTTAGCTGGTTTAGAACATTCAACTGGTGATTATGTAACTACAATGGATGCCGATTTACAAGATCCACCAACTCTTTTAGAAGAAATGTTTGATACTTTAGAAGAAGAAAAATATGATTGCGTAGCTACTAAAAGTACTAATCGTAAAGGATATTCTTTTTTTAGAAAATTATTTACTAAATGGTATTATAAAATTATAAATAAAGTTTCCTCTACGGAAATGGTTCCAGGAGCAAGAGATTTTAGATTGATGACTAGAAAAATGGTAGATGCGGTTATTTCTATGAAAGAATATAATCGTTATTCAAAAGGTTTATTTAGTTTTGTTGGCTTTGAAACAAAGTGGATTGAATTTGAAATAGAAGATAGAGTTGCAGGTAATACTAAATGGAACTTTTGGAAATTATTTTCATATGCCCTTGAAGGAATTATTGCCTTTTCAACTAAACCACTAATTTTAGCAGCTTTAATAGGAATTATCTTTTGTTTAGTATCATTTATATTAATAATAGTGATAGTTATAAAGACACTAGTTTGGGGAGACCCTGTAAATGGTTGGCCTAGTATGGTTTGTATAATGTTTATGGTAGGTGGATTACAATTATTTTGTACAGGAATAATTGGTGAATATTTAGCTAAGACTTATCTTGAAGCTAAACGTAGACCTATTTATATAATAAAAGAAACTGAAAAAGATTTAAAATAACAAAATTTGTCAATCTGGTATCCAAACTAAAATTATTGACAAAATGACACTTTTCTGCTAATATATTGAATTGTCCCGTGTTAACAAGAGGTGTATTTAAAATGTTTTATAATGAGACAAAAGCAATTGAATTAGTTGAAGAAGAACCTTCCCTGGTTTTCGAACTAATTAAAGAAAATCATCTAGAATTAGTTAATAAACTATTAAAAAAGAAAATAGTTGATATTAATATTTGTGATGATGCCGGAAACAATATTTTAGTTAGATTACTAAAACATGGTGCATATGATATAGTATTGGAACATATGGGAAATAAAGAATGGGATGTAAATCATCAAAACTTAGATGGTAATACATTCGCTCATTATTTAGTTTCTATTAATTATATGAACGTGGTTGAAATAATAAAAAAACTTAAGAAAAATAAAAACTTTACTCCAAATATTAAAAATAATCTTGGAGAAACAATACTAGATAAATCTATTAATGATAATTATATTTATACAACAGTTAAAATACTAGAAGATGCTAGATTTAATAATATAGATGTCATATCTTTTAAAAACTTATATGATACTTATATTAAAAGTAATAAATACGGGAAATATTCAAAACTTTCAAATCTGGAAATTATTATAGATAGTTTAACTGACAAAACACTTCATCCTAGAATGGAGAAATTAATAGAATTTATTAAAGGAAACTTTGAAATTATCAAACAAGAAGTTTTAAATAGTCAAAAATCTGCTTGTATGGATAATATAATAAGAAGTGCACTACAAGAATACAATGTTTAATCGTTGTATTCTTTTAATTTTCATGTTAGAATAACTCATTGATAAGGAAGTGTAATTATGGCAACTTCAACTGTGGTTGTATCAGTATATAATAAAGAAAAATATTTAAAAAATGCTTTGATGTCACTTGAAAAACAAGAAAATAAAGATTTTGATGTAATTATTATTGATGATAAATCAACTGATAATAGTAGAGATATTGTTAAAGATTTCGCTAATAAAACAGATATGAAAGTAAGACTAATATTTAATAAAGAAAATATTGGGATAAGTCAGGTAAGAAATTTATGTATTGGGTTAGTTGATACGCCATATATTACTTTTTTAGATGGTGATGATTTTCTTAATCCTTATTTTATAGATAAGATGAATATGATTGTAAGTAGGCATAGTTCTAATAGCTTTGATTTGATAAGGGGTAATGTAGTTTTATTAGATGAAGCAGGAAGTATTGTTTCAAATGGAAGAATGAGTAATTATAGGGAAGAAGAAATTATTTATCCAATGATTGATTATGGCTATGTAAGTAATGAAATTATTAGCTGTAATGGTAGATATTTTAATACTGATTTCATAAAGAATTTTAAATTTTATGATAGTAATATAGAAGATTATGAATTCTTTTTAGATTTAGTATCTAGTAGCCCTAAAATAATATATACAAATTATGCCATATATAATTATGTTGATAATCCTACTGGTAGAGTTAGTAATTCTATTAAAAATCCTTATCAAATTATGGTTGACTGTTTAGAAATAAGTGCTAGAGTGAGAAAAAGAAATGAAGAAAAAGAAGTGTTTGAGCATTTAAAAAATATGGTTGAAGTTAGAGGATTAGAAACAGTATTACGTGAACTTAAATTAAATTATTCAGCTGATTTTAAAAAGTATGCAGCTTGGTATATAACTTCTTTCTTTAAGGAAATTGTGACTAATGATCCTAGATTTGGGCATGAATACAAATTGCTAAGAGAAATGATGGGTAGTACTTATATAAGTGAAGATGATGCCATGATAAAGATGAAAAAAATTGCGATGAAACACTAGTAGAAAAGAATAAAATTTAGTATAATTTTAAAAGTTGGGAAGTGAGTGTATGCAGTTACCTAGTTATAAGGATGCAAAATTAAGAAAAAATGAGCAAGTAGTTCGTGAAGAATATAAATTAGCTAATGATTTGAAATCAATAGGTAAAAATAAAACTTATCATGTTAAAACTTATGGTTGTCAAATGAATGAACATGATAGTGAAAACATAAAAGCTATGTTAGAAGAATTAGGTTTTGTGGAAACTGATGATATGGAAAAGGCTGATTTAGTATTACTTAATACATGTAGTATTAGAGAAAACGCTCATAATAAAGCTTTTGGAATGTTAGGTAGACTTAAACATATAAAAGAAGAAAGAAAAGATTTAATAATTGGTTTATGTGGTTGTATGGCTCAAGAAGAGGGCGTTGTAGATGAAATATTACATAAATATAAATATGTAAATTTTGTATTTGGTACACATAATTTACATAGACTTCCAGAATTATTAGCTATGAATATGAAATCTAATAAACAAGAAATAGAAGTTTATAGTAAAGAAGGAAACTTAATAGAAGGACTTCCAGTTAAAAGAGCAAATAAGCATAAAGCTTATGTTAATATTATATATGGATGTGATAAATTTTGTACTTACTGTATAGTACCTTATACTAGAGGTAAGCAAAGAAGCAGAAGTCGTGATGATATTTTAAATGAAGTTAGAGAACTTGTTAAAAATGGTTATCAAGAAGTAACTTTATTAGGTCAAAATGTAAATGCTTATGGTAAAGATTTGAATGATGGTTATGGTATGGAAGATTTATTAGAGGATGTTGCGAAAACTAATATACCTAGAGTTAGATTTATGACTAGTCATCCATGGGATTTTACCGATAGAATGATTGAAGTAATAGCTAAATATCCTAATATTATGCCTAGTATTCATTTACCAGTACAGTCTGGTTCTAATAGAATATTAAAATTAATGGGAAGAAGATATACTAAAGAATCATATATTGAACTATTTAATAAAATAAAAAGTACTATTCCTAATGTTAGTGTTTCTACTGATATTATTGTAGGTTTTCCAGGAGAAACTGAAGATGATTTCAATGAGACTATGTCTTTAGCTGAATATTGTAAGTATGATAATGCTTTTACTTTTATATATTCACCTAGAGAAAACACACCAGCTAGTAAATTGGAAGATAATGTATCTATTGAAGAAAAAGAACAAAGACTTTATCGTTTAAATGAAGTTGTTAATAAATACTTTTTAGAAAATAATGAAAAGATGGTTGGTACTATTTATCCTGTATTAGTAGAAGGATTAAATACTAATGGTAGAGATGGCTTATATGGTTATACTGATACTAATAAACTTGTAAATTTTGCGGGAGATACTAGTTTAATTGGTAAAATAGTTAATGTTAAAATTACTAAAGCTAAAACTTGGAGTTTAGATGGAGAAATAGATGAACGATAAGATTTTAGAAAAAGTTGATATTTTAGTTGATTATATTAATAATAGTGATACTTATAAAGAATATTTATATTTGAAAAATAAGTTAAGTAATAATAAGGAAATTAATGACATAGTTAAAACTATTAAATTAAAACAAAAAGAACTTGTTAATAAAAAATATCATAAGGATGATGCTAGTTTATTAGAACAGGAATTAACTGTATTAGAAAATAAATTAAATGAATATCCAATATATTGTGATTTTAAAGAAAAACAAGATGAATTAAATGAAATATTTTATTCTATAAAAAAACAATTAGAAGAATGTTTAGATCAAAATATTACTTAGGTGATATTTTTTTCTTTTAGTAAAATAGCAAAATTGTCTCAACAAATATATGCTTTTTGCATACATTAAATTGAGGAGGGATATTATGGCTAATTACAGAGAAATAGTTACTAAAGCAGTAATAGGAAAAGGTAAGAAGACTTTTACTACTACTGAAGCAATAACTCCAGAAGTAACACCAACTACTATTTTAGGATGTTGGGTTATAAATCATAATTTTAAAGGTACCAAAAATGGGGATAAAATAAATATTGATGGTAGCTATGATGTTAATATCTGGTATTCTTGTCAAGATGATACAAAAACTGAGGTAGTAAGAAAAAGTAGTACTTATTCAGAGAGTGTAGTATTACCTAATAGATCAAATGAAGATTTTTCTAATGAAGAGGTAATAATTAGGAGTTTAAAACAACCTTCATGTACTCGTGCTGATATAGTAGATGGTAAAATAGAATATACGATAGAAAAGGAATTAGGAATAGAATTGGTTGGTGACACAAAAGTAAAAATTGCTTATGATGAAGAAGAAGACCCTTGGGATGTTATAACTGATGATAATACTGAAGAAGATATAAAAAATGCAGAACAAGAAATAGATAAAGAAGTTAATGAAGAGTATCTAGACTAAACTAGATGCTTTTTTAATTTTACTCTTTTAATAAAAAATATAATTTTGCCCTGTTAACAAAAAATACTTGACACCTATAAAATATTAATATATAATCTAGTTATGTGTTAGAAATGGAGGGAAAAAT
>CAKPAQ010000064.1 GCA_934133015.1 uncultured Bacilli bacterium
TTGGAATTACATTTAATTTTAATGTATCTGGATTATCTAATTGTATTTCATAATTCCATTCTTTATCAGTTACACTGATTAAAGCACTATCCCCAATTGTAATACTTTGTATATCAGCATTACTTCTTAATTCTTGTTCTGCTTCTGATATTACTTTAGCATTTGAATATACATTTACCATGGCAGTAAACTCTTTACCATTTATATCAGATTGATTAGATTGTTCATCTATCCACATACGAAGTCTAAAATCTTTTCTGTATGTTGTCTCTCCGCCATTTACAGTTCCATTATAAATGGTCTTTTCTATTTCACTACCTACATCTATATCAGTTTGAGTTAATTTATTAAAATTAGTTGGTTCTAATTCTTCTTTTTCGATTGTTTCTGTTCTATCTGTTAGGTATACCTTAACATAATCTTCACCTAAAGTTGAAGTACTCTTTTTTCTTAAAGTTACTTCATACGGAATTGCTTCGGTTCCGGTGTTAGTTGCCTCTATTGAAAAATCAAATACATTATTATCTCCGTCTAAGGCTTTTCCTTGAGTATCAGATATTGGTAAAGCATTAGTTAATTTAATTCCAGTTTTTACTCCGGTATTTTCAGTATACAAAAACTTTAATGTACCAGTAGTTACTGTATTATCAGTTGTACCTAGCTTTGTATAAGTAAATACTGCATAAGTTATTCCTACTGTTATTATCATTAAACTTAATAGTCCTAAAAGTGATAAAATGAGTACCTTTTTTCTTCCATCCTTTTTCTTCTTCATTACGATATCTCCTATTCTATATGAATTATAGCATAGAAAAAGGCGTTAGTAAACGCACTTTTAATTTTATTTATTTTTCTATTTTCTTTTGACTTTTAGCATAAGCTAATTCCCATTGTTGTGGTCTTAATTTATGCATTTGTCTACAGAAATTAATTTCACTCCAAATTCTATCAGTAACTTCTTTGCTACCATAAAATCTTAATAAAAGGTCATAAGGATATTCATATAAATCTAATTTATCCATAAGTGATAGAGCGTTACCTTTATAATTTTCTGAATCGTTAACAATATCCCATTCCCATTGTTCTAAGTGTTCATCATATTCACTATCATCTTGCCAAAAGTCCATAATTAGTTTTTGTTTTTCTTCTAAAGACCAATTTGGATTTCTTAAGATTTGATATCTAATATCAAAATCTCCTGTTCCATGTGCTTGGGTTTCACTTAATGAAGAAAACATATAATTCATATATTCTAAGCCTGATTTTTGACCTATTGGATTAATACATCCGTCAGTATCAATAAAAGTAACATTATCATCACTTATACCCATGCCATCTAATTTTCTTGAAAATGCTTCTTTACTTTGTTGCCAACGAGTAGTACCAGTTTTATTCATTGCTTCATTTACAGCAAAAGCTTTTTGCTCCTCAGTTAACTTCAAATTGTGATTCCATAAGCTCATTAATAAATATGAGAAACCACCATTTGAAGCTCCATCCATAACTATTCTCGCAATATCTGTGTTAGTATAAATAGTATTAATTAAGCTATTGTATGCTACTTCATCTACAGATTCATAATCTACTAACATTTGATCACATATAGTTAATCCTTTAACTATATCTCTTTCACCAAATTTATCTTTTTTTACTTGTACTGCTTCTCTTAAAATTTCAGGATTACTCTTTATTTTATTCCATATTTCATTAGGATCACCTACTCTAGGTAAGCCATAAATTGATACATATAATTCATCTTCTAATTCTTTTAGTTCAACCATAAAAACCTCCATTACTAGTAATTTACCAGTTGTTTTATATTATATAAATAATAATTATTTATGTCAATTTAATAATTATCAATATTTATATATTACTGATTATATACTTAGGTAAAAATCAATAATATATTCTTTAAAGACATATAGTAATAATATGAAAAAAATTAATATTACAAATGATTTAATACTATAGTTATCCTCATGAGTTTTACCTCTAATTAGAATAAAACCTATATCATCTAGAAAAATTCCCATACTTATTGATAATAAATAGATATTTTTATATAAACTAGATATACTAAAAAGAATAATATAAATAATAATCCATACATCCAATGATGAGTTCTAAAACCCTTTATGGTAGGTTAATGTGGTTATTATAAAGTATTTATCATATATAGTCATGGTCATTTCCTTTTTCTTTTTTAATACTTTGCTTTGATTGTTATTATAGTATTGGCTTCAATGCCATTTCCATCATAATCAAAATAATTAAGGGAATTATTAACAGTATTAGCATTACCTATATAAAATGCATATTTATTGGTTGTATCTGTCACTATTATTTTATCTGCCATTTCTGGAAAACCTTTTATTAGACACCAAATATTATTTTTAGCTAAACTAACATTGGTTTTAAAGGTTATATTTATGTATGTAGTTTTATTTTCATCTATGTAATAGCCACCATCTAAAATTGTTATTCTATTGTTGTAAATTTCTAACCCAGATGTGGTATAAACCTTATTTTCATAGTCATCCACCTGTTTTTCGTATAACTGATTTAAAGCTTCTTCTACATTTTCTACTTTAAAGTTATTATTACTTGGAGTAAAACTTACATCCTTAGCAAGATACTTAGTTGTAGCGTAAACTCCTATTCCAGTGAATAGAATTCCTGATATAAAAATTCCTATAAGAATCTTTATATTATTTTTTATGAATTTTTTCATGTAGTTATCATCTCCTGACTATGATTAATTATAACATATAATAATTATTTAAACAGATGAAAAATGACGTAATTATAATTAATTTTTAAGAGGTGATAGCTACTTTGTATAAATTGACAAAATAAAACTACTTTCATTCATTTGAAGGTAGTTTTATAATTTAGTTTCTATGTAGTACTAAAGTTTTCTCTTTGCCATACTTTTCATAGTCAAGGTGTGATTTTTCTTCAATATATTTTTCAAATTTTACTTGTTCAAAATCTAATATTTCTGATATAAAATCTTCTTCATGTAAAAAATTAATAAAACCATCACTATATACCGCTATTAAATCACCTGCTGATAATTGAATTTGCCCAGTTCTTATAAATGATATAGCTGCTTCTTCACCTGTAATAGCGCCATATGAGACACATTTGTTATCTTGAATATTACTTAAATTATTTCTATAATCTCTTCTAACTATTACACGTGATTCTGGTAGATACCAAGGAATACCAATTTTATTAATATAAGGATCACTATATAGTTCTTTATCATTTTCTGTTTGAAATTTGATATTACCAAAGCTATCATATATAATTACGCCACAATCACAAATATAAGCATAATCTAAAATATTATTTTTAATACGAATACATGATGCGACAGCTCCATAAAAATCATTTTCAAGATAATCACATTTTTTTATGTATTTATTGTTCAATTTTTTAACACTTTCATTACATTTAATTAGTTTATCAATTAATGAACCACTAGTCTTAGAAAAAGTATTGCATATTTCTGTAGCTGCCAATTCAGCTCCACTTTGTCTTGGATATTTTTCTAAACGTTCATTATAAGAACAGACTGATAAGTCACTAATACCAATAGGATCTCTAGTAATCCCGTCAGCAACAATTGTTTCATCATCAGAAGCATAAAATTGATCTTCGATAGGAAAATTATGACCAATTGTTTTAAGGTTTTCAAAGGTATTCTTATATATTAACATTATTTATCACTCTTTCTAAATACTAATAGCTTATATTATATGTGATTTTAATTATCGATTTTTGAAGTTGATCTACTTTTTTCTAATTTTCTTTGTAATCGTAATTGTTTTACTTCTTCTTTTTTTAATTCATCTTGATTAATTTGACTTGATAAAGTATTTACCATTCTTTGATATAGTGCTTCCTCTTCTGGTGTATATTTTGTTGCTGAATTATGATAACGATTTTTAAGTATTTCATCTACTGAAATAGTTCTTATTTTCTTATTTTGATTTGTTTTAGAAAAGTAATCCATGTAACATACTAATTCTTTAGAACCACCAGCTTTAATATATTCAATAACAAAACTTCTTAATCCTGGATCTGAATAATCAACACCATACATCATAGGAATATCAATATTTCTTCCAAATTCTTTAGCAAAAAGTAATGCTCTACGTGGTCCTATTCTAGTTTTGCCTCTTTCAATTATTATATACATGGCACAATTAAGGATTTCTTCTTTTTGATAATTCCATTTTTCAACAGCTTCAATAGATCCTTCTAGTTCATTATTGTCAGGTAATGGAATATTTTTTTCTTTTAATAGTTTTACAACATCTTTAATGTGCATACCTTCTAATTCTTCATCTTTTACTTTTGAATCAGTGTAATCTGTAAATTTTTCAGCTTCTTTAACATAACCTTTTGGTGTCAAATGCAAGTGAGCACTTCCATAATTCTGATCAATATATGCGATACTTCTATATTTTGCTTCATTTAATAAGCATTTTTCTTCGATTGGTAAGGAATCTATAAAGACTTTAGCATTATAAAATTCACTCCAATCTAATGATCTTATGTCGGCGTTTTTATCAAATAAAATATTAATATATTCGTTATTATTAAACACCACATCATTTACTTCAGTTACTTCTTGTGTAGAACCAGGCATTAATCTATTAATCTCATAATCAGGATATCTAAGTTCATACCAGATGGCTATTTTTCCAATAAATTTTCTCATACTATATTCAAAATCATTTCTAATATCAATATAATCTACTCTTACCATGTTTTCTAAATACCAATCGATAAAATTATCTACTTTTCTATCTAAATTAATATCAGTTCTTTTAACATAATGGGGGATTTCTTCTATTTGATTTTCTAATAGTTTATTTCTTAAATTATTTAATTTTTCTTTTAAGTTCATATATAATATCTCCTTATAATTTTTATAAACTAATTCCTACTTTTTTATTTTTATTAAAGCTGGACTCTGAGATGTTGGATTTACAGTACTAAAATCAATATTATCATGTTCTAATTCATGAGATGCTGTTTCCATTAAACATTCATGGCAATTTTGATTAAAATATTGACATCTGTTATTTGAGAAAGTTGTTTTATTACCTTCAACACATAAATCATATGATTCCCATAATTCTACTATTTCAAGTGGAGTTAGTTTTCCTTTAGAATGAATTTCATCAATTTGTTCTTGAGTAATTGAACAGTAAAAATCATTAACTTTCTTTTTAACAATAATATGTTCACATAAGCCTTTTAAAGCTACAATTTGCCCTTTACTACCTCTTGCATATATTGCCAAATCAATTACTTCATCATTAATATCATCTAAATACATTAAAAAGAATCTTCTATATTCATCATGATTTTTAAAAATATATACTTCATTTTTTTGACTATCTTTAACAGGCATTGTTCTTTTTTCCTCTACTTCTACAACTGGTTCATGCTCAGTTTTTATTGCTTTAGTAGAATATAAATATAGTCTTGTTTTTAAATCTAATTTTGGTTGTTTATCAGTTTTATCAGTTTTTTGTTTAGTTTTTGCTTGTTCTGAAACAGTCAAACCATGATAATCTGTTTCTCTTATTTCTGGAATCTCTACATTTGAAGAAGAAATTTTATTTTTAAATTCCTCTATTTGTTTCATTCTTTCTTCATGAGCTACTTCTAACCATTTTTTTAAAGTTAAAATTCTAAAAACTAATTTTGCTATTACTAATATTAAAACACTACCAACA
>CAKPAQ010000065.1 GCA_934133015.1 uncultured Bacilli bacterium
CTGTTTACCAAAAGCCCTTAAAATCGGGCTAAACTGGTTCAATACTTCCCTCGGCTTTCACAGTAAATCATATCTAGAATTAATTCTAGTTTTAAATATATTCAATTGTTATAAATGCTTACTTCCTATTTTATTTAAATAGTTCATATGAACATTTAATGCGTGTTGATTATGATATAGTCTTCCTTCCTCAGCAATATATAATTCAGGATGCTCTATTGTCGCTAAAGCGTCATTTAATGTTGCATTTTGTCTTCCTGGATTTATCTCATAATATCCAATTCCCGTTTCAGTGAACTTAAGTTCTCCATCAGTTCTTTTATATCTATCAAGGAGAGCATCTGCAGTAGTATAATGGACAGTGTCTTGTAGCAATAATTTATCTGCTAAATCACATAATTCCTGAGATGCATTTGGATTATCTATTCTTTTAACTCTAATTATATAATTATGTTGTCCTTGCAGTCCTTCATAAAAAAAAACTCTATCATCATGATTTGCCATTTCATCCAATATATTCATATTTTCTGCTGATAAAGAACTTGTTTCTATTTCAATCCAGTAACCATTTTCAATATCATCGTTATAATTTCCACACTGAAAAGTATCAATCCCTTTTGACCATAGCAACTTGCAGCACTCTATACACTCCGGTATTATAAACTGTTCTGCATGTTCCATAACAAATTCGATATCTGATGGCTCATAATCATATATTGAATTATTCTTATCCGTGGTTTCACTTTTTACATTAGGATCTTTAATTCTTATTAACATTTCGCTAAGATCCATTATATCTTTTTCTTCCATAAATTATCTCCTATAACAATTATACCACAAAATGCTCCTTATTTTAGGGACTCTGGAAACTTTTTTTTGTAAAAGCCCATAAAATAAGGAGTTCTTAACTGCCAATCCGTAAAAATATGCCATTTAGATACGAATTATCTGTAAAAAATCGTATTTAAAATCGTATCTAAAAAGTGTTTTTTATAAAATATTGAATTTTTGCCTATGTAAAGAAAAACTCGCAAGCCCTTTATTTATAAGGCTTTGCGAGCTTATTTACCACAACACTGTTTATACTTGCGTCCACTGCCACATGGACAAGGATCATTTCTACCTATCTTTTCAACACGTTTAGGTTGTTTTTTTGCTTGTTCTTTTCCACCATCATTAGTTATTTTTTTCTTTGAGATTTCTTTTCTTTCCACATTTTGACGAATTTCTGAACGAACTAACATAATAGTAATGTCATGGTCGATCTTTTGCATCATTTTATCAAAAAGTTCAAATCCTTCCATTGTATAAGCACGTAAAGGATCTTCTTGACCATAACCTCTTAGGTAGATACCTTCTCTTAAGTGAGACATAGTATTTATATGTTCTGTCCAATGATGATCAATTACATTCAAACTAATTGCTTTTTCAAACTCATCTTTAATTTCAACAGGTATATCTTTTAATTTATCTTCATATTCCTTAGTAACAACATCATTAATATAGTCGATTATTTCTTCAGGAGTCTTGTTATCTATTTCTTCCTTATCAATATCTTTTTGAATCAAGTTTTCATTTGCAAATTCAACAATTTCTTTTACATCGTTGTTAGTTAATCTTCCTTCTGGATAAATATGAGAATTTACTAAATCTTCAATATGATTATGTATAGTCTTTAAAACTGTATTATGAATTGATTCACTTTCAAGTATTTCATTACGTCTAGCATACATTATTTCTCTTTGATTATTCATTACATCATCATATTGAAGTAATTGTTTACGAATATCAAAGTTATTACCTTCAACACGAGCCTGTGCTGATGACAATGCTTTAGTAAAAGTTTTACTTCTGATAGCTTGATTTTCATCAAATCCTAGATTTTGCATCATTACTTTAATTCTGTCAGTACCAAATCGGACCATCAATTCATCTTCCATTGATACATAGAATTGTGTAAATCCTGGATCACCTTGACGTCCTGCACGTCCACGTAACTGGTTATCAATACGGCGTGATTCATGTCTTTCAGTACCAATTACGCATAATCCACCTAATTTTCTTACTTCATCGCTTAATTTTATGTCAGTACCACGTCCTGCCATGTTAGTTGCAATTGTTACTGATTTACCATAACCTATCTTTTCAATTATTTCAGCTTCACGAGCATGATTTTTAGCATTTAAAACTTCATGTGGTATTTTCTTTTCTTTTAATAATTTGCTTATTAATTCACTAGTTTCAATAGCTATAGTACCAACAAGAACTGGTTGACCTTTTTTATAACGTGCTTCAATTTCATTAACTATGGCACGATATTTTCCAGCTTTAGTTGAATACATTAAATCTGGCATATCAATACGTGCGATTGGTTTATTAGTTGGAATTTCAATAACGTACATATTATATATGTTTCTAAATTCTTCTTCTTCAGTTTTAGCAGTACCTGTCATACCAGATAACTTTTTATACATTCTAAATAAGTTTTGGAAAGTAATAGTAGCTAAAGTTTTTGTTTCTTGATTGATTTTTACTCCTTCCTTAGCTTCTATTGCTTGATGTAGACCATCACTATAAGCACGTCCTTTCATTAAACGTCCAGTAAATTGATCTACAATAATTACTTCACCATCTTGTACTACGTAATCAATATCATTATGCATTGAATAATTAGCACGTAAAGCTTGGTTTATATAGTGAACCAATTCAGAATTATCTAAGCTATATAAGTTTTCTAAATGGAAACTCTTTTCAGCTTTCTTTACACCTTCATCTGATAAAGAAACATTTTTTGTCTTTTCATCATAAATATATTCATCTTCTTTTAAAGATTTAGCAAAACGATCAGCATCTATATATAAGTTAGCACTTTTCATTTCGCCACCTGAAATAATTAGAGGTGTTCTTGCTTCATCTATTAAAACAGAGTCAACTTCATCGATAATAGCGAAGTTTAATGGTCTTTGAACTCTATCTTCTTTACGAACTACCATGTTATCACGTAAGTAGTCAAAACCAATCTCATTATTTGTTGAATATAAAATATCGCAAGCATATTGTTCTTGTTTTTCTTTAGGACTCATATCTCTTAAGTTAACTCCAACTGTTAATCCTAAAAACTTATATACTTTACCCATCCATTCAGCATCACGATTAGCAAGATATTCATTAACTGTGATTATGTGAACACCTTCTCCAGTTAAAGCATTTAAATAAGCTGGTAAAGTAGCTACTAAGGTTTTTCCTTCACCTGTTTTCATTTCTGAAATATTACCATAGTGAATTGATATAGCACCAAGTAATTGAACATAGAATGGTTTAAGTCCTATTGCCCTATATGCAGCCTCTCTTGCTAAAGCAAATGCTTCTACTAATATATCATCAAGAGTTTCTCCTTCAGATAATCTTTTTTTAAACTCTTCTGTTTTTTTAGGAAAATCACTATCTTTTAATTTTTGCATTTCCTCATCCAAAGCATCTATTTGATCTGCTATTTTGGAAAATTTCTTTAATTCTTTATATTCATGATCGAATAATCTTTTTAATAATTCCATGTATATCATCTCCTGTACCAATATTTTATCAAAAAAAGATATATAATAAAAGACTTTACCAATATTTTAATTAGAAAAAGAGACTTATTCAGTCTCTATAATTCCATAGTCACCATCTTTTCTCTTATAAATCAAAGCTGGTTGATTTGTCTCTGCATCTTTAAATAAGTAAAATTGATGTCCAAGTAATTCCATTTGAAGTATAGCTTCTTCTTCATCCATTGGTTTTACTTCGATTTTCTTTCTCTTTACGATTTTATTTTCTTGTTCTTCTTTTATTTCTTCTATATAATCATAAACAAACTCTTTAGCTTCTTTTATTTTCTTAGCTGAAAGTCTTGTTTTATTTTTTCTAATTTGTCTTTCAAGTTTATCAGTTATTACGTCAATAGCGGCATAGAAATCTTCTTGTTCTTCTTCTGCTCTTAAGATGCATGACTTTAATGGTATTGTGATTTCTACTTTATGTAGATGATTTGGAATTTTTACAATTACATTAGCTTGTACATCTTCATTGTTTTCGATGTATTTAACTAGTTTATTTAATTTCTCCTCTGTGTATTCTTTCATTGAATCTGTAATTGTTACTTTACTTCCTCTAATAGATATTTTCATATATCATCCCTCCCAATTGTAGTATATCACAAAGTTTAAAAAAAATAAATATTAGCAGAAAAAAACTACCTATTTGGTAGTTGCTAAGTCTTTAATAACAGTTACATCAAGTGCTTGAAGCCCTTTACTTGTTTCGAGTAATTTAAATTCTACTACTTGACCCTCTTCTAAGGTCTTATATCCTTCTTGCTTAATTGCTGTATAATGAACAAATATATCTTCTTTGTCAGTATACTCGATAAATCCATAACCTTTTTCGTTATTAAACCACTTTACTGTTCCTCTCATTACTGCCACCTCACCTTCTATTCCAATCATGTTTCACTTCTCCTTACTGCTCACTTCTGGTGATATCACTTGCACATAACGTATACTTTTTTTCTTGTGCACATTAATAATATCACGGAAAGTTGGTGTTTACTGTCACTTATTGTCGAATAGTAAAAATTTTGTACTTTTTAGAAAATTAATGCCTGAATTTAAGGACCTTTTTTCAAAAACATTAAAAACAAAGCAACTCATTTTTAAAAGATGTAATTATATATATATAGTGATATACTTTGGGTGACATTGTAAAGGAGGGTATAATGAAGGAGTTGTTTATAAGGAATTCTTTGAGATTAGTAAAATCTTGTTATCCGATGTATGATGATGATAAAATAGATGATATTAGATATGGTCTCGAGGCAACATATTTATCCTTAACAAAAGTAGTAGTACTTACGTTAGTGAGTTTTTGTTTAGGAATCTTAAAAGAATTTATCTTCCTGTTAATACTTTTTAATTTCCTTAGAATTAGTGGATTTGGGTTACATGCTAGTAAAAGTTGGATGTGTTGGATTAGTTCATCAATTACTTTTATTGGTGGAACTATATTATGTAAATATATAGTGATACCAAAATACGTTTTAGTAATTTTATCAACAATCTGTATTCTTGGATTTATATTTTATGCACCAGCTGATACTATAAAAAGACCACTTATTTATAAAAAAAGAAGAATTATGTATAAAATTAGAACTGTACTTACAGCAATAATATATACAATTATTATTTTAGTTATAAATGACTCTCTATTTCAAAATATTTTAGTTTTTGCAATGTTAGTAGAGCTAGTATTAATACACCCATTAACATATAGGATATTTAACTTATCCTATGACAATTATAAAAACTATATATTAGCCAATGATAAAGTATAGGAGGATATATATGAAAAAATTATTTGCAATGATACTTTCTGGACTAGGTATCTTAGCAGCTAGTAGTGCTAGTATTGGATGTCCAGTATTATTATTAGATGAACCTAAAATGAGTAAACATATGATTGAAAGATAAATAAAAAAATGTAGCGATATTTAAATCGTTACATTTTTATTTTTTATGAATTGTTACAATTTGAGTAAAGAAATTATCTAATATTTTTGTTTCTTCTTCTGTACCTATTTCTTGTAAAAAAGATGCTTTTGTTACATTCAACTTGTAATC
>CAKPAQ010000066.1 GCA_934133015.1 uncultured Bacilli bacterium
AAATGGTTCATCAAGTAAAAGAATATCTGGATCAATTGCTAAAGTCCTAATTAGGGCAACTCTTTGTCTCATTCCCCCTGATAATGAACTAGGGTATTTATTTATAAATTCACCAAGTCCATAAGTATTTAATAAATCAATAACTCTTTTTTTTGTTTTATCACATAAAGTGTGATTAATTTCTAATCCGATTAAGCAATTTTCCAAAATTGTACGCCATGGAAATAATGCATCTTTTTGTAGCATATAACCAATAACTATCTTGTCTTTTTCAAATAAAATGGTACCCCCTGATTTATCTTCCAATTTAGATAGGATAGAAAGTAAACTAGTTTTTCCACATCCCGATGGTCCAACAATAGATAATAATTCTTTCTCATATACATCCAAAGAAATATCATCTATAGCTGTAACTTCACCATCAATATCATGATATACCTTTTTCAATTTATTTATTTTTAAGATTGGTTTCATACTAATCCTTAGTATAAATTAAATCTGAATAATTAACTTTACTGTCAAGTTCATTAGCAGCAGTCATGATATCTTGTAGATGATAGAAAGATTCTTCTTCAAAATTAGTAGTAGTAGGCCATGCTTCTATTTCTCGATATCTCTTGATGACACCAATTAAATCATTCATTGAAGTATCAGGAAAGGAATCAATAACAGCTTTGGCTACTTCTTCATCACTATTTTTATGAACAAAATCTAATCCTTTTTGAATGGCTCTTGTAAATTTTTCTATTATTTCTGGATTGTTGTCAATGTAGCTTATTCTAGCACTATAAGATGTATAAGGAACAACTCCTCCTAATTCACCAATAGAAGCAACTACATAACCAAAACCTTGCTTTTCAACTTGTAAAGCATTTGGTTCAAATAAAGTAACAAAATCTCCTTGCCCACCTATAAATGCACCACTCATAGCGGCAAAAGCTATACTAGTATCAATATTTAAGTCATTAACTGGATCAATTCCATTTTGACGAAGTGCCCATTCAAAAGTCATTTCTGGCATTCCACCTTTTCTTCCACCAATAACATTTTTACCCTTTAAATCATTTAAAGTGAAATTATCAATTTTTTTCCTAGAGACTAAAAATGATCCATCTTTTTGAGTAAGTTGTGCAAAAGTTTTTAGATAATCTTTTTCACCCGCATTATATACATAGATACAAGCTTCACTTCCGGAAAAACCAATTTGTGCATCACCTGATAAAACAGCAGCTGTAACCTTGTCAGCACCAGGTGTTAAAATAAGTTCAACATCAAGTCCCTCTTCTTCAAAATAACCTTGACTAACTGCTGCATATTGTGGGGCATAAAATACAGTATGTGCCACCTCAGCAACTCTAATCTTTTTAAGATTACTATCTTTATTATCCCTATTAAAGTTAAAAATAAAGAAACTAATAATACCAACTAAAATAATTACCCCTAATAAATAACAAATATATTTTTTCATATATCCTCCTTTACAATGATATTATATGAATTGTTAATAATTAAGTGAAAACGAATTATTAGATTATAGACCATATTAATAATATCGAATTATTTTAACTATGTTGTGATATAATGAACAAGAGGTGTCTATATGAAAACTATACAAATATGTACATATAATGTAAAAAATGACAACTTAGGTAAAATTAAACCCGATGCTGAAATAAAAACAATATATGAGAAACTTCTATACGATAATAATATAAATATTTTGGCAACCCAAGAAATGATAGAACACACTATAGGTATCTTAACTAATTCATTAAATAACTATCATATACTAGGAAAATATCGTTATGACTATAATAAAATCTTTAAAAAGATAAAGAAAATAAGAAAATATAATGAAGGAAACAACATAATAACTAATTTACCAATTTTAGTTGAGAAAACTACTGAACTTCCATGGTTTCCAAGAAATATAAAAGAAATAATAAATGGTACATTCAAATATAAATCAATTACGCCTAGAATAATAACGCAAGCTATCTTAAATGTGGAAGGAACTAAAGTAAGATTTTTAAATACACATTTATCACTTCATTCAAATAGTATAAAGAAACTACAATTAAGAAAAATAAAAAAGATGATTAAATCATCAACCATACCAGTAGTATTAACAGGTGATTTTAACACTAATATTGAAGATAAAGTCTTTGTTAATTTCATAAATGATTTAAAAACTCTTGGTTTAAAAAGAGTAGAGATAAATGGCCAGACTTTCAAAAAAGATACTAATAATCTAGCTATTGATCATATCTTTATCCCAATTTCATGGCAAATAAAAGATTATAAAATAATAACTGATAAGTATCTAAAAAATTATAGTGATCATTATCCAGTATTAGTTTCTATAATAATTGATAACTAAATATAGTATTTATAAATAATTTTTGGTATAATTTTTATGTAAACATCGGAGGTGTACAATGGGATTATTTAATAAAATAAAAAATATATTTTCATCAAATGATAAAGAAATAAATAAGAATAATGTTAATGAAGAGCCAATTAATGAGGCAAAAAATGAACAAAATTCTGAAATAAAAGTAGAACAAAGTCTTAAGAAAGATATCAAAATATATGAAAAAGGTTTAACTAGAAGTAGAACTGGTTTTGTATCTAATCTTTTAAATTTGACAAATAGATATAATAAAGTAACAGAAGAATATTTTGATGAATTAGAAGAAATCTTAATAATGGCTGATATTGGTGTTAATACAGTTATGGATTTTATTGATAGACTTAAAGATAGAGTAAGAAAAGAAAAAATAGATGATCCAAAATTATTAAAAGAATTAATAGTAGATGAACTTTTTATAATATATGTTCAAGATAATATTTTAACTAATAAAATAAATTATAGTAAAGATGGTCCTACGATATTATTATTTGTAGGTGTTAATGGTGTAGGGAAAACAACAACAATTGGGAAACTAGCTTGGAAGTTAAAAAGTGAAGGTAAAAAAGTTTTATTAGTAGCTGGTGATACCTTTAGAGCTGGAGCTACTAAGCAATTAGAAGAATGGAGTCAAAAAGTAGGAGTGTCATTTATTGGTAAAGGTGAAGGTGCTGATCCTGCGGCTGTTGTATACGATGGTATAAAAAAAGCCAAAGAAGAAGCATTTGATGTTGTTTTAATTGATACAGCTGGTAGACTTCAAAATAAAGTAAATCTAATGAAAGAATTAGAAAAAATAAATAGAGTAATAGGAAGAGAAATTCCTGATGCTCCTCACGAAACTTTATTAATTATTGATGCAACAACTGGACAAAATGGTATAAGTCAAGCTAAAAGTTTCAAAGAAATCACTAATATAACCGGAATTGTTCTAACTAAATTAGATGGAACTGCTAAAGGTGGAATTGTTTTAGCCATTAAAGAAGAAGTTGATATTCCTGTTAAATATATAGGATTAGGTGAAGCCAAAGAAGACTTACAGCCATTTGATATTGAAAAATATATTTATGGACTTTTCAAAGATATGATGTAGGTGAACTTATGGATAAAAAAATATATTTAAATAACTTATATGACTATTATTGTGACTTATTTACTGATAAACAAAAAGAGTATTTTGAAGAATATTATTTTAACGATTTATCACTTTCAGAAATAGCTGAAAATAATAATGTAAGTAGAAATGCTGTTCATGGTCAAATAAAAATAATAGAAGAAAAATTAGATTATTATGAAAATATTTTAAAATTATATGAAAAATCATGCAAAATAAAGGAAATAATTAAAGATTTAGATGATGATAAAAAGAATAAAATAGAAGAATTAATATAAGAATAGGGGTAATGATATGTTTGAAAAGATAACTTATATTGGCGATTATGATGCACAAATAAAACTATTTGATAATAAACAAATAGAAACTGATATTATGAATATGCCATTAATATTAGAAGATAATCAAAAATCAATTTTAGCTGAAGTAAAGGATTTATTAGATGGCTCTGTAAAAGTAAAATTACTAGGTGAAATTGTAAATGGACACTTTATAGGTGGAATATTAAGAAAACCTAGTTTAAACGCAACTATTAGAAGTCTACGAGTAGATGAATTATCATTAATAGTTGGTCAAGAAAAATTTGGAAACATGGAACTAGGAGTTAGTCCATTTTATGCTGGTAAAAAAGTATACACAAGTATAAATGAATTATTTAGTAATCACATGTGTATTTTTGGAAATACTGGTAGTGGTAAAAGTTGTGGAGTAGCTAGACTTATACAAAATGTATTTTATAATCCTAAATTTGTTCCATTTAGATCTAACTTTTTGATTTTTGATTCATCAGGTGAATACTATACAGCTTTTTCTAAAATAAATGAAAAAAATCCAAACTATCATTATCGTTTTTATACTACAAACTTAAATAGTAATCATGAAGGAGAACTTTTAAATATTCCAATTTGGTTACTTAATGTTGATGATATAGCGTTATTATTATCAGCTACTACACATACCCAATTATCAATAATTGAGAAAATGATGAAATTGGTTAAAATATTTTCTCAATCAGATAGTGACGCTACTAAATATAAAAATCACTTAATTGCCAACGCAATTATGACAATTATGTACTCTAATCAAAGTTCTGCTAGTAAAAGAGATGAAATCTTTTCTATATTTAATACTTGTCCAACCAATGAGTTTAATTTAAATTCTGTTGTTCAAGGAATAGGTTATACTAGAAGACTACAAGAATGTTTCCTAATCGATAATAACGATCAATTTTCAGAAAGAGTACTATTGACTGAATATGTTAATAAATTTATTATTCCTGAACTTAACCAATATGAACCTGAAAAAATTCATTATTTCACTTTAAGTGATATGGAAAAAGCTTTAAACTTTGCTTTAATTAGTGAAGGATGGTTAAGAAATGAAAATGTCTATGCTGATGCCATTACTTTAAAAGTTAAGCTACATGAATTAGTAATTGGTAATAATGCTAAGTTCTTTGATTGTAAAGAATTTGTTAGATTAGACCAATTCTTTAGTAATATGATAATAAAAAATAATCAAAAGTATCAAATAATAAATATTAACTTAGAAGATGTAGATGATAGTTTTGCTAAAGCTGTTGTTAAAATATTTTCAAGACTTGCTTTTGAATTCTCTAAAAAAATAGAAAGAGGATCAATTCCATTTAATATTTTATTAGAAGAAGCTCATAGATATGTTCAAAAAGATCAAGATAATTTTCTACTAGGGTATAATATTTTTGATCGTATTGCCAAAGAAGGAAGAAAATATGGCGTTTTAATGACTTTAATTTCGCAAAGACCTGTTGATTTAAGTGAAACTGTTATTTCTCAATGCTCTAACTTCTTAATATTTAAAATGAGTCACCCAAGAGATATTGAATATATTACTAAAATGATTCCTAATATTACAGAAGACGTAATTGAAAAACAAAAAGCTCTACAAGTTGGTAACTGCTTAGCCTTTGGATCAGGATTTAAGATTCCTATTATAGTAAAATTAGAATTACCAGATCCAGCTCCTCAAAGTAGTAGTTGTAACATTGTAGATAATTGGACAAGACATTAATTTAACACAATAACTAGTATAATT
>CAKPAQ010000067.1 GCA_934133015.1 uncultured Bacilli bacterium
CTGTTGGAAATATGTTTAAAAACAGTTATGACTACCAAAGAAGTTTAGATAGCCATATGATGAAGAATACCGAATGGGGAGCGGTAGCTTATCTTCAACATTCGATATATGGAAGTCAATCCAGCATAAGGATAAACAATAATAGTGCCTATATCACAGGCTATGCAGCTACTGAAGAACCAACTATAGGATATAATGGTGGAACAAGTATAGATGGTAATAGAAATGAATCTACTGCATTGGGAGTAGATGGAACATATACCGTAAATTATTTAAATAATAATTCTAATATAGCGTCAACTACAGGAAATAAAACAGGTATTTATGACATGTCAGGAGGAGCATGGGAATATGTAGCTGGTTATACAACAGGAGCAACAACAATAGGAGGATCAAGTGGAATAACTAACCTATACTCCAATTTCTTTAATGATAGTAATTACACAAAATATTGGGATAAATATGCATCTACAGTTTTGACGCAATTCAATAATAGAATATTAGGTGATGCGACCGGTGAAATAGGCTCATTTGGAAGTGTTCCAGATCCAGATGGTTATAATAGATATAATTCTAGCTGGTACAATGATTTGGCAAATTTTCCATATTCATCAGCACCTTGGTTTGTACGTGGTGGTTTTTGGAGTAATGGTATTGGATCTGGTATGTTTGCATTTTATGCACACACTGGTGCAACTTATGCTGATTATTCATTCCGTGTGATTTTAACGCCAGAGGAGGTTTAATAAGGAAACTTTAATTTTATCGATACTGGGGTTAATAGGTTTAGTAATAGTAACAGTACATCAATATAATTAAATCATTTTTAAAACAGATAAAATAAAATTATCTGTTTTTTCTTTTTCTTCTAATATTCGACAATTTTCATCTAACAACTATATTAATATTAATACGGGTGAAGAAAATGAAAATAAACTTTTTAATATCTATTGTTTGTGCATTACTACTAGGATACCTGTGTGCCAATTTTATTTTTTCAGAATATAAAGATAGTCAAACTGTATATGGCGAATCCGGTACCATTTATTTTCTTCAATATGGCGTCTACACAAATAAAGAACACGAAAAGATAAATGCTTCTAAATACCTAGAAGTAAAAGAAAATGATAAATATTACATTTATATTGGAATGACCACTAGTTTAGAAAATGCTGAAAAAATAAAGAGAACTTATAAAGATAAGGGCATTGAATTATATATAAAATCAGATTACGTTTCAAATAAAGAATTCGTAAGTGAATTATCTCAATATGACATTCTACTTGATAATTCAAAAACCGAAGAAGAAATGAACTCAGTTCTATCAACAGTACTATCATCATACGAGGAATTTGTCTTAAACAAATAATGAAAATCAAAGACATTCCTATATATGATAGACCAAGAGAAAGATTTCTAGCATATGGCGTAGAAAGTCTATCAAATGAAGAACTGATTTCAATCCTAATAAAAACCGGTAGTAAAAAACATTCAGTTAAAGATATTGCCCTAGAAATATTATCAATTAGCGATGGCCTAACTAATATATCTAACCTAACTAAAGAACAATTACTAAAAATAAATGGTATAGGACTAACTAAAGCTATAGAAATACTTAGCGCTATTGAACTAGGAAAAAGAATATTTATAACTGGAAAACAGCTAAAAAAAATAAAGTTTTCTAATCCAGCTGATATATATGAAAATACTAAATACTTATTTAAAGATAAAAAACAAGAATATTTTTATTGCTTTTATCTAAATAATAAAAATGAAGTTATAGAAAGGAAATTATTATTTATGGGAACAATTAATCGTAGCTTAGTACATCCTCGTGAAATATTTAAAAATGCTTACTTAACAAGTGCCTCATCAATTATATGTATGCATAATCATCCTAGTGGAGATATAACCCCAAGTAGAGAAGATATTAGACTAACTAATACCCTAGTAGAATTAGGTAGATTAAACTTAATTCCTGTAGTAGATCATATTATTGTTTCAGATGATAAATATTATAGCTTTTATGAAGATGGTAAGATTATTAATATGTAAAGGATGACCTGATAAAATGAGAAAAAGAAAGAAAAAAAATAAGAAAAAAAACTATATAATATTAGCTATAATCTTACTAATATTATTAACAATATTCTATTATTCATTTAATAATATAGAAGCATCAACTACTTTTTTTCATGATATTGGAAGCTTTATAAATAGTATTTTTATTAGTAAAAAAGTAAATTATTTAAATACAACCAGCCTAAAAGAACAAGCTCAAAAAGAAGAAATAATTGAATTAAAAAATATGCTAAATCTAAAAGAAACCATGACATCATACCAAATGGTTTATACCACTGTAACAAGTAGAAATAATGACTATTGGTTTTACACTTTAACTATAGATAAAGGCAAAAAAGATGGTATTAAAAAAGATATGATTGTGATAAATGAAAAAGGGTTAGTTGGCAGAGTAATTGACGTAAATAACTTTTCCAGTATCATAAAATTAATAACTGCCAATGATTCATATAATAAAATATCAGTTAATATTAATTCTGATTCTACTACTTATAATGGCATAATAACTGGTTATGATATCAATAAAAACTTAATTTTAATTACCTGTATTCGTAGTACTAGTAATGTTAAAATAGGTGATAATATTACTACAAATGGTTTAGGAACCTTATTTCCAGAAGGAATATACATTGGAAAAGTAGAAGAAATATTAAGCGATGATCTTGGTGTAAGTAAAGTATTAGGTGTAAAGTCAGAAGTCAATTTTGAAAATTTAAAATATCTAGCAGTATTAAAGAGAGTATAATATGTATTTTATAATTATTGGCTTATTACTTGATTCCTTATTATCAAACTACTTTCCTTACTTTTATAATTTAACTCTTTTTCAACCTTCAATTTTTTGTGTAATATTAGTATTCTTATATTTTAAAATAAAAAATGAAAAATTATTTCTTAGACAAGGTCTTTTATTCACAATAATAGGCTCTTTAATAACAGGAAACATTTTAATTATTAAAGTAGCTAGTTTTTTACTTATCTCTTTTTTCTTACATCAATTAAAGGAAAATTACAAACTAAATTTTGTTGTTTACATATTAGGAATAATAGGGGCAATATTTATAAACCTATTTACTTCATATTTAATATACATGTTACTAACCAAAACTAATTTATCAATTATAAACTTTTTTAACTTATATATTCACACCATTCTTTTTAACATAATTTTAAGCACAATTATTTATTATTTTGGTATAAAAAAGTTACCTCGTTAATATTAATTACTAGGTGATATTATGGATGAATATAAATCTATAAATAAATATTTAAATAAAAAAAGAAAACCAAACAACAAAACTACTAAAAATAAAAAAATATTATTCCAATTCCTAAATAATTGCTTAATTTCTATATTCTTATTTGTACTAACTTTATGTATTATAAAAATTTATCCAAATACCAAAGAAATAATATATAAAAATGTATACCAAACTAATTTTTCTTTTGCTAGTATTAATTCTAACTATGAAAAATATTTTGGTTCAATATTACCAATTGAGTCATATATTGGACAAAAAACAGAAACTGTATTTAATGAAAATTTGGTGTATAATCATAAAGAAAAATATAATGAGGGAGTTAAACTTACTGTAAATAAATCCTACTTAATGCCTGTTCTTGAAAGTGGAATTGTTGTCTTTAAAGGTAACAAAGAATTATATGGAGAAACTATAATTGTTCAACAAGTAGATGGTGTAGATTTATGGTATGTCAATGTTAACAGTGATTCAGTTAAATTATATGATTATGTAGAAAAGGGAAGCTTGTTAGGTGAATGTAAAGATACCGAAATATATCTATATTATCAAAAAAATGGAGAATTCTTAAATTACGAAAAATATTTACCATAAAATAAAACTCCATCCCTTATTTTATTTTCTTTTACTTATATCATCCTTGACTGGACATTTTCGTTCAGTCTTAATTTTTACTACTATAATAGTAGTTCATGAATTAGGTCATTTCATAACCGGTTATTTACTAGGTTGGAAATGTATAAGAATAGATATTTACCCTTATGGTGGATGTAGTAATTTTAATGTACCTGTCAATATTCCACTGAAAGAAGAATTTTTAGTTTTAATAATGGGCCCATTAATTCAAATTATTTTTATCTATCTAATTAAATATATAGTAAGTAGTGATACTTATAATATTTTTAAACTTTATAGTACTTGGATATTAGGCTTTAATTTATTACCAATTTATCCATTAGATGGTGGTAAATTTATTCAATTGGTATTATCAAAAATACTTTCTTATTATCAATCAATCAAATTTACAATCTATATTAGTTACTTTACTTTTATAACTATTTTAATTACAACTTTATTCTTTAAATTTAATCTAATAATGTTTTTAATTTTTTTCCTATTAGGTATTAGTTTATGGAAAGAAATAAGAAGATCATACTTTTATTATCAATCATTTTTATTAGAAAGATATATGAATAATTATATTTTTAAAAAGAAAATAAACATTTGTAAAATAATAGATATGAAAAAAGATAAAAAGCACATAATATTAGGAATAGATGAAAAAGAGGCTTTAACTAAATATTTTAACAGTTGATATCTTGTCATTTTGTTAATTTCAAGTTATAATTACCTTAATGATAGGAGGCTTAACTATGAAACAAGATAAAGAAATTCAAGTTGAAACTGAAGATTTAGAAGCAGAACAAGAAGAAAAGGAAAAAGAGAAAAGAAGAAAAATTATAATTATTTTAATATTACTTTTACTTTTATTACTTATGATAATATTTATGGTTACTTACTCTTTATTTTCTTATACTAAGAAAGGGGATACCGATAATACAGTAACAACAGGTAAAATAAAGTTCTTATATACTGAAAATACTGGTGTTGGGAATGGTATAAATATAACTAATGCTTTTCCAGTAGAAGATAGCGTAGGTAAGTCATATGCAACTGATAAATATGTCTTTGATTTTAAAGTTTCTGCTGAATTACCTGATAATACAACAGTACCATATGAAGTAACAGCCCGTATGAATAGAAACTCAAGTTTACCTGCTAATGTAGTTAAAACATATTTAGTTTTACAAAATGGTAATACTGAAACTCCAAGTTCTTATACAGTTGATAATAATGGGGTAGTAAAAAGATATTCTGAACTTCCTGATACTTCTTTACAAGTAGGAAACTATGAAGATGGAAGTAAAATAGTAGAAAAAACTATTTATCAAGCAACTGCTGCTGGTAAAAACTATAATCAAGATTTTAGACTAAGAATGTGGATAGCCTCTGATACTGATTTTTCTGAAGTTGTTCAACCAGATGGAAGTGTAATATATCCATACAATGATAAAAACTTTACTATTAATGTAAACGTATATTCTATTGATAAATAAATATTAATTCTGAAAAAGTGAGAAATCACTTTTCAGAGTGTTGACAAAGTTCAATACTCTTTTCTTTTTTTCTAAAGTAGTGTATAATTACCTTGTAAGGTTGCTTATTAT
>CAKPAQ010000068.1 GCA_934133015.1 uncultured Bacilli bacterium
GTCAATGGGCGTTGTTTCTAAATCATATTTCAAGATAGAAGAATCTTTGTTTTTATTGATAATTTCTTCTATCTTGTAATCGATTACTACTTTATCACTAGAAATAATTAAAAATATGTTTTGCATTAATTAATTTGGTTCCTAATATCATTAAATATTTCATCTAAGAACTCTGTTGTTTTACCTCCACCTTGGGCAAAGTTCTTACTTCCACCACCATTACCTAAAGATTTACAAGAAGCCATTTTAACTATATCACCAGCACTTAAATTTATATTACTACGAGCAATAAAATTAACATTATTTTCTTTTACATTAGCTAAGAAAATGAAACCAGTTCCAAGCTTATTTAATAAAGTATCAACAATATTCTTTAAAATAGCAGTATCTTTATTTTCAAGTTTCATTAAGATACAATTTATACCATTAATAACTTCAATATTAGCTTCATATTCTGATAAATCATTTAGAGCTTGTTCTTGTTTTTTCTGTATGTATAGTTTTTCTAAGTTTTTAACTTCTTCTTTAGTGTATTCAAGTTCATTTTTTTCTTTAATTATATCAGCATAACTTTCTGGATCTAGATTATCTATTTGAATATCAAAATCTAAGTTTATTCCTTCATTTTTAGCAGTTAAAATTATATTTCTAGCTTTCATTAATAATTTTATTTTTTCATCATTATATGGTTTAATTGTTTCCATTAAAGTGTTTTCTATTTCATCATTAGTTACAGCTTCAATACGGTATATATTACTACCCTTTGATTCTACTGATTTAACAGCTAATTTTTTTATTTCACTAGTATTTTTAATATGAGTTCCACCACAAAGTTCTTTAGATTCACCGATTGTAACAACACGAACAGAAGAACCATATTTTTCACTGAATAAAGCCATTGCTCCGGTTTTCTTGGCATCATCAAGACTCATAATATCTGTTTTAGATTCAATATTTTCTTTTACTAAGTTATTAATATAATTTTCAACTTCAGTTACTTTATCATCTAATATTTTACCAGTATAAGTAAAATCAAGACGTAATGATTTATCGTCAACTTTACTACCAGCTTGATGAATTTTATCACTAATTAGAGTACGAAGAGCGTGTTGTAGTAAGTGAACTGATGAGTGGTTTACTTCAATTTTCTTTCTTCTTTCTTCATCGATAATGCATTTTACATTATCACCTAATTTAATAGTACCATCTAATACTTTTACTCTGTGTAAGTTTTGGCCATTAGGGGCTTTAGTTGTATCAAGTACTCTGGCTTTAAAGTTTTTACTAGTAATCATACCAGTATCACCAACTTGACCACCAGCTTCAGCGTAGAAACAAGTTTTATCTAAAATAAGGTATCCTTCTTTATCGATAGATTCAACACTATTATCTTTATCAAATAAACCTATTACTTTGCCTTTTTCTGTATAAGTATAATAAGTAAAGGTACTTTCTTCTTTAAAGTTTAATAAAGCTTCGTTTTGAGAGTTCATATTAGCTTCTTGTTTACGAGATGTTTTGGCAAGATTTTTTTGTTCTTCCATGTATGAATCAAATTCACTCTTAGAAGTAGTAAAACCTTTTTCACCTAGATATTCAAGTGTTAATTCAAATGGGAAACCATAAGTGTCATATAATTTAAAGACATCTTTACCTGATATTGTTTTATCTTTAGATTCATCCATTAATTCAAGTAGTCTTCTTTCTCCTTGAGTAAGAGTAGTATGGAATAATTTTTCTTCTTCATAAACTAAAGTTTTAACATAAGCTCTATTTTCAATAAGTTCAGGATAACTTTCTCCCATAGTATCAACAACAGTATCTACTAGTTTGTACATAAATGGTTCATTAAGTCCTAGTTTTTTACCCATTCTAACACTACGACGTAATAGTCTACGTAAAACATAACCACGACCAACATTTTCAAATATAGCGCCATCTGATAAGGCATTAGTAATGGCTCTTATATGATCAGCGATAACTTTAAAGGCCATATCACCACTGTATAAAATACCACTTAATTCTTCAACGGCTTTAATAATAGGTACAAATAAATCAGTATCAAAATTAGAATCAACATTTTGGAAGATACAAGCCCATCTTTCGAGTCCAGCACCAGTATCAATATTTTTACTTGGAAGTTCTTGATAATTAGCTCTATCTACTCCTTCTTTAGAATTGTATTGGCTAAAAACATTGTTCCATATTTCAACGTAACGATCTTGATCTTCATCAATTTTAAATTTTTCTAAGGCATTATTATCAGGATCATACTTTTCGCCTCTATCATAGAATATTTCAGAATCAGGGCCACAAGGTCCTTCACCTATTTCCCAGAAGTTACCATCTAGTTTTACAATATGATCAGGTAACATACCTACACTTATCCATTTATTGTAGGCATCTTCATCATCAGTATAAACAGTAACATATAATTTTTCTTTAGGAATAGCAAAATATTCATCACTAGTTAATAGTTCATAAGCGAATTCAATTGCTTCTTCTTTAAAATAATCACCTATTGAAAAATTACCCATCATTTCAAAGAAAGTCTGATGTCTAGCAGTTACACCAACATTTTCAATATCGTTAGTACGAATACATTTTTGAACATTAACTATTCTTCTATTATCAGGTACTTCACTACCATCAAAATACTTTTTAAGTGGCGCAACCCCAGCATTTATCCAAAGTAAGCTATCATCATTTATAGGTACTAAAGGCGCACTTGGTACTCTTTTATGTCCTTTACTTTCAAAAAATTTATACCACATTTCTCTTATTTCTGTACTAGTCATTGTTTTCATTATTATCTACCTCACTATCCAATATTTTAAGTATATCACTTTTTAAATCATTTATATTAGAATTAACTAATTCATAATCAAATTTTTTATAATCATTAAGTGCAAGTTCAGAAATATGTACTTGTTCACTTTCTTTTAATGGACTAACATATCCTAATCTAGTAACATTTATACTAACTACGTTTTTAAAACGTTTTTTTATTTCTTCTATTTCTTCTGGAAAACGAACATCGCTAACTATAAAAACATCAAAGAAATTAGTTAAGACTTCTATGTCTTCCGTTAATCGATCAATGTGAAAATAATTTTTATGCATTTGATTTCTTATAAGATCGGTGCCAATTTGTTGGAGTAATTTTCTAGGTTTAGTCTCTTCCCTACCATCCCAACCGAAGTAATCTTTTAAGTAACCTTTTAGAGTTCTCATAAATTGAATTTCACAGACTTTCATGCCTTTTTGTTCATAATATTCTTTAATGAAGTTACTGACTAATCCTTTACCATTTCTAGCACGACCGCTAATTAAATAAATTTTTTCCATAGCTAGGCTTCCTTTCCATTTGTACAAAGTAACAATTAATTATGTCACTAGTTTTATGAAATGAATATCTTTCATATAAACTAATCGCTTCAATATTAGCATTAAGAGTTATAGCTTTAGTTTGATTACAATTATTAATTAATTTTTCTAATAAACTAGAGCCAACTCCTAAGTTACGATATTTCTCTTTAACAAAAAGAGAATCAAGACGATTATTGTTGTCTATATAACCACAGCCAATTATTTCATCATCAAGATAAGCTCCGTATACTAATTCATCACCATTTAACTTAACTACTATTTGATTTAAATAATTATCAATAATAGTTGGATTGTTTTTAGCAATTTGTAGTTTATCATGGTGTAATTTAAAATATAGTTTTAGACTCTCATTAGCTAAAAAGAAGTGCATTTCATCTTTAGTTGTTGGATCTATTCTTTTTATTATAATATTATTCATATTGTCACCACACAATAAAAGATCTAAACTAGGAGCGAATTAACCGCGGTACCATCCTAATTAGATCTTAATTTTTATAACGGTTACCCGGACTATATTACTAGTCACTAGAAAGTAGCTTCATATAATAGTTTTATTAGGTTGCACCAAACCCTAACTCTCTTTTGAAAACATCTTATATTACTCAGCTTTCTTTTGTTTTATATATAAATAATGTACATAGATTATACCAAATATTTGTTGTATATGCAAGTAAACTAATTAGCAATTTTCTCCATAATTGAATATTTTTCATCTAGGAATATAAATATTGTTTTTAAGGTTGAAATTATTGGTGTAGCCAAAAGCATACCTATTATTCCAAAGTAATTTCCAAATACTAGTAAACCAATCATTATTGTAACAGGATGTAGTTTCATAGTCTTACCCATTACTAATGGTTGTAGGAAATAACTTTCTAATATTTGAGCAATTACTACAGCTATTAAGGTACATAAACCGGTAATTGGACTAATTGATAAACCAACTATAACGGCAGGTATACCACCAATATATGGACCTACATAAGGAATAACATTAGTTACCGCACAGAATAATCCAAACACCATAGGAGCTTTAAGACCAGCTATAGCTAAGGCTACTGATTGAAAAACAAATAGAATAAACATAATTTTTAAGGTACCTTGAACATAACTTTTTAAAGTATTATTTAATTTATCCATTAATTCAATTGATGTTTTACGATGATTTTTAGGAATTAAATTAATTAAGTGTCCTTTTACATTATTAAAATCAAATAACATATAGAATCCTACTAATAATCCAAGTAATAAGTTAGCTCCACCTCTAATAATTGAAGTAGCTAGATTAACAATAGTAGTTGGAAGATCAACAGTTAGGGAGTTTCCTAAATTATTTACTGTTTTGAATAATCCTATTTTAATATCAGTTAAATCATAACCACTCTTCTCAGTTAGGTTTAAGAATATATCATCAATAGTTTCTTTTAAGTAATTAATAAATGATGGAACTGATTTAATTAAGTCATTTAATTGTTCAGAAACTGATGGAATCATCAATCTAATTAGTAAGTATATAAATAATATAAATAAAATATATACAATTATAGTGGCATGACTTCTCTTTAAGCCTTTATTTGTTAATTTTTTTACGATTGGATCAAATAACCAGGCTATAACTAATCCTACAAAGAAAGGAGAAATGATAGATAATAAATTGGTTATAAAGGGAATAACTTTCCAATCGTTTAATAATTTTGATACTACAAAAACTAATAGAACGATTGATAATACTAAAAATATTTTTAATAATATAGTTCCAGTATTAATACCTTCATTTAATTTTTCGTAGTCAATTTCTTTACTGGTTGTTTTTCTTCTAAACATAGTAACACCTCTTATTTAATATAACATATAAAAGATAAAATCTCTAGTTATTTGTATATTTATATAATATTATATGAAAGCAATTAAAAAGAAAAACGATATTTGTCTTTCTTTTGAATAATTAATTTCCTGATATAGTTGATACTTGAGCGTTTCCATATACATTTACAAATGCTGTAAATGTTTTATCGTTGTATGGATAAGTAATAGTTCCATTTTCTTCAGTTGTACCACTAAAGTCAGCATCTTCACTAATCCACATTCTTAATCTAAATGATTTTTCATATTCTTTAGCACTTGTATTACCTATAGTGTCTTTATATAGTGTTTTTTCAGTATATTTACCTGTATCT
>CAKPAQ010000069.1 GCA_934133015.1 uncultured Bacilli bacterium
CCTATGACATTCCACTGCGTTCCATATCATAGGTAAATGGAGCTCTCCGAGGGGCAGACAGTTCCCTCTGCACTCCCCAGTATCAAAGTTTTAATTTATCTTTTCTTAATAAATAATAAAGATTAGATTTGAAATTTAACCTTTTTAATTATTATTCACTTAGTAAATCTTTGATTTGTTCATTAGTAAAACCTTTAGATTTAAGTTTCAATATAATATTATTTTTAACTTGTTAAATATCATCTTCAATCTTCTATATAAATTATCAGTAAAATCACTTGACATTTTATAATTTTTATAGTACACTAATCTTATTAATAATTTTATTAATATTTTTTTATAAATAAGGTACTGTTAATTTAATATGAAAAAATCATATTTGCTTAATTTAGAAGAATGATTTTCATTGTAAAAACATAAATAATTTAAGGAGGGAATAGAAATGAAAAAAATTATTATTTCAACATTGTTGTCTTTAGGTATAATAACATCATTGAATGTATCAGCTGACAATACTATAGGAATGTTTTTGGGAGAAAGTGAAACTATTGGAGCATCTTCTTTAAGTAAAGTATTTGGAGATGTCAATCAAGATGGAACTTGCAACGTATTAGATACCATAGCTTTAAAAAGCTACTTAATTGAGGATAAAGAAAATCCACTTTATAACTATGATATCAATCAAAATGGTTCTATTGATAAATTTGATTTATATAATCTAAAACAAATAATTACTGGTGAAGCTAAAACTTTAGAAGATATTCCTTTGTATTATAGGATAGATGATAATGAAGTTGAAACTTATAAATCAAATCCTGAAGCTGTATTATATCAGGAATATATGTATGAATTAGAAGTACTTGTACCCATTGAATGTGATGAGTTATCAATTGAAGATTTAGGATTAGATAAAAATATAGTAACATATTTAAAGTATGACTGTTCAGGAATTTTAATAAAGAATGATGATATTATTAATTTTCAACAGTACACTTTAACCTTAAAAAATAATGATATTGATAATATCATTAAAGTAATTATTAGTGCTGAAAATAACTATCCAAATTTAATAAGCATATCGCCATTTGGTAATTTCAATTGGGTTACTAAATAAATTTTAATATGAGGTAAAACATAAATGAAAAGGAAAAATTTTGTTTTAGGAAGTATTTTAATAATGACATTTGCAAGTATATTAACAACAATGAATATATCCGCTGACAATACTATTGGAATGTCTTTGGGAGAAAGTGAAACTATTGGAACATCTTCTTTAAGTACAGTATTTGGAGATGTCAATCAAGATGGAACTTGCAACGTATTAGATACCATAGCTTTAAAAAGCTACTTAATTGAAGATAAAGAAAATCCACTTTATAACTATGATATCAATCAAAATGGTTCTGTTGATAAGTTTGATTTATACAATCTAAACCAAATAATTACTGGTGAAGCTAAAACTTTAGAAGATATTCCTTTGTATTATAGGATAGATGATAATGAAGTTGAAACTTATAAATCAAATCCTGAAGCTGTATTATATCAGGAATATATGTATGAATTAGAAGTACTTGTACCCATTGAATGTGATGAGTTATCAATTGAAGATTTAGGATTAGATAAAAATATAGTAACATATTTAAAGTATGACTGTTCAGGAATTTTAATAAAGAATGATGATATTATTAATTTTCAACAGTACACTTTAACCTTAAAAAATAATGATATTGATAATATCATTAAAGTAATTATTAGTGCTGAAAATAACTATCCAAATTTAATAAGCATATCGCCATTTGGTAATTTCAATTGGGTTACTAAATAAATTTTAATATGAGGTAAAACATAAATGAAAAGGAAAAATTTTGTTTTAGGAAGTATTTTAATAATGACATTTGCAAGTATATTAACAACAATGAATATATCCGCTGACAATACTATTGGAATGTCTTTGGGAGAAAGTGAAACTATTGGAACATCTTCTTTAAGTAAAGTATTCGGAGATGTCAATTGTGATGGTGTTTGCAATATATTAGATACTATTGCATTGAAAAACTACTTAATTGAGGGCAAAGAAAATCAGTTTTATAACTATGATATTAATCAAAATGGTTCTATTGATAAGTTTGATTTATATAATCTAAATCAAATAGTTACTGGTGAAGTTGAAACTTTAGAAGATATTTCTTTGTATTATAGAATAAATGATGACGAAATTATGGAATACTACAATGAGCATAAAGATGATTCTTTAAATGGTTGGAAGACATTTAAATGGTTTGATGTTAGAGCAAGACGTTATGATACTAATCGTATATTTGATTTAAAATCTATTGGATTAAATGACAAAATTGCACACTGTTTTTATCATAATTATCCTATATACGATAATTATGGAAAATTTAGTTATGTTGATTTTGATATGAAAATACGTGTTTATGATACATCAGTTCCGAATTTAATGAAAGTGTATTATACAATACTAAATACACCATCTGATATTGATATACGAAGTATAAGTGTAGAAGAAGTAGGAGGCATAAGTTAATAAATAAAAAAAATCAAGGACTATTACAAGTCCCTGATTTTTTTACTAATACAAAAATTGTTTAAAAGTTTGTTCGAAGGCGTTGTAGTTTTCTAGATTTCTTCCATAGACTGCAAAGCTTATATTATTAAAGCACTTTATATAATCTTTTTCAAATAAAAGATATCTAAACATTTCGGAGATATCTTTTGGAGAGTTTCTAAAGACGCCACAACCCCAAGCACCCAATATAAGATTTTTAACATCATTGATAATAGCAACCTTTAAAATATATTCAGCACGTTGAAACATACAATTAGATATATCTGTTTTAGATACATTTCTAGCCCTATTAATATTCACCGCTGGTGATGTTATTGCAGATATAGTATATGATGAGTTCAATAATATACCTTTACAATCACGAAAGACTTCAACACAAGGTGAAAATATAGTATAATCAGAATATAGTTCGTTGTTATGTGAATTGTTATAGTCGTAATACTGTTTAGCATCTGCACTATTTATAGATGCGTATAAGGTTGAATTTCTGCATATAGCTTCTTCCTGAGCCATTGCTCCGTTAAGAAATCCCCCACCGACGTTCTTTGCTGATGCAAAATTTAAGATACAAGTATATCCATCATCTATAAACCTTTTAGCACACTCACAAGTATCTTGATTATACAATGAAACTTTAGCATTTGGAGTATCTGTAGGTATATCTACAGACAATTTTTTTAACTCTGTAGGAGTATATAGCACGGCTTTAGATATATTTTCATCGAAAGTATTGTTATAATACCCACGATTTTTAATAATATCTACTGTTTCTTGAGCAATCTTAATGGTATTAAAGTTCATAATTTTTCAACTCCTTAGATATTTAATTAGATACTTTGACTATATAATAGTGCATACATCATCAAAAGATTTTAAGTACTTTTCTCTAGGAGTTTGAGCAGGAAATCCGACAGGAATTACACTAACTAACTCACTATCAGTTACGTTTAGAACTTTGCAGATATCCTTACTAAATAGTACAGGGTCGCATTGCCAACAAGCACCTAAGCCTTTTTCTTGAGCAGTAAGCAACATATTTTGTATACACGCTCCAATAGATAATATTTCTGGACTTCCCATAACACTTACCATCTTTTCGTGAGAGTATTGTAGATTATTTTCAAACAACTCTGTAACTCTGCTATCATGATACTTCATACCAGTATTGAACACAAATATAACACAAGGAGCTTTTTTAAAGAAAGTAGTCAACTTTACACGACTTTCTACTAGTTCACTAGAGGCATTTGCAGAAGAATAAAACTTTCTAGTAGCATATTCCAAAGCGTCAGCGACTTCATCTATCTTAGATTTATCTGTAAGTGCAATAAACTTCCAACATTGAGAGTTACAAGCACTAGGGGCATTCATACCAGCTAATATTATATCTTTAATATCCTCTTTAGATACTAATTCATCAGTGAACTTTCTAATACTTCTTCTAGTTAATATAGCATCTTTTAATTCCATAAAAAAATCCTTTCAAATAAAATTTATCAGTGAATAGTATACCATAAGTAAAGCATTTTTGTCAAGAAATATTCACAATTTGAAACAACTAAAAAACGTCACCCATAACATGATGACGTTTTTAATAGTTATATTATTCTTATGTTATATACTATTCAACGATATTAATAATAGTACCCATTAGTTTGCCATTAGAAGCAACAGCATTAGCCTCATCGGTATCTATATGCATAGCTCTAGCATAAGTATCAGATACTCTAACTACTACATCACCTAAGATAGCTTTTCTATCTTGAGTGTCTAACTTAACCCAAACTATTTGACCATTAGTAACACCTAACTCTTGAGCATCTGCATTAGTTAAGTGAATATGTCTTTTAGCGATAATAACTCCTTCTTTAAGGTCTATTTCACCTGCTGGACCTACTAACTTACAGGCACCAGAACCAGCAACGTCACCACTTTCACGGATTGGAGCAACTATTCCAATAGAACGAGCATCTGTTGCAGATAGTTCTACTTGAGTGGCTTTTCTAGTAGGTCCTAAAATAGACGCTTTAGTCTGACCTTTAGCACCTATAATAGTTACTTTTTCTTCACAAGCGAACTGTCCAGGTTGAGATAAATCTTTCTTCTTAGTTAGAGTTGCACCCTTACCAAATAAGATTTCTAAATCTTCTTGAGTAACGTGTACATGACGTGCAGAAGTTTCAACAATAAATTCCTTTGACATAAAAAAAACCTCATTTCAATTAACGTTAATATAAAATACGTCCAAATGGGCGATTGTTTACTATTATTGTACTACTATATCGCAAAAAAGTCAAGTAATAGATACAAAATGTCCACGGCAACATGTAGGGTTCACAATGATGTGAGGCACAATTTATGGTAATTAAGTAAATATTGTTTAGGGGAAAGCCAGCCAAGAGGACGCATAGGAAAATTATTATATGTTCTAAGATGTACCCTCAATTGATTTTTTAAATCATCAAAAGAATAAAAAGTATGAGTAGCATAAAAATATTCGTTATCTTTTCTGTGAGAACACTCAACTTTTCCGTTATGTTGAGGGGTAAAAGGTCGAATTCTTTTGTATTTTATTTCCAATTCTTTAAGTTTTTTTCAAACATACTAAGTTTGTTCTTTTTGTTAGAAACGAATTTTTTTGTAAATTCACAACCGTTGTCAGTTTGAACGCATTCAACTTTAAAAGGAAAAAATTTTAACATATGTTCTAAAAACACCGTAGATGTGTAGGTATTATGTTCTTCAAA
>CAKPAQ010000070.1 GCA_934133015.1 uncultured Bacilli bacterium
GTTAGACGTAATCCATATAGTATAGTTTTGTTTGATGAAATAGAAAAAGCTCATCCAGAAGTATTAAATTTATTACTACAAATATTAGATGATGGTCGTGTTACTGATTCTAATGGACGTACAGTAGATTTTAAAAATACTATAATAATAATGACTTCAAATTTAGGTAGTGAACATATATTAGATGGTAATACTGATAAAGTTATGGATGATGTTAGAAGATACTTTAGACCAGAATTTATCAATCGTGTTGATGAAATTATTGTATTTAATCCTTTAAATAAGGAATCTATTTATAAGATATTAGACAAAATCATTTTCCAAATTGAAGATAGATTAAAAGATAATAATATTAAAATAACTTTGACTGATAAAGCTAAAAATTATTTAGTTGATACAGGATATGATATAAATTATGGGGCTAGACCTTTGAAAAGATTGGTAAGTCGTACTATTGAAACTGAACTTGCTAAGATTTTAATTAATAACGATATTAAATTTGGTACAGAAATAGTATTTGATTATCAAGATGGTAAATTTGTTGTTGATATAAAAGAGAAAGAATAGTATTTTTTCTCTTTTTGTGTTAAAATATTTTTTCATGAACATCTATGGAGGTGGTATAGTGAAAAAATATTTTATTTTGTTTTTAACTATTTTTTTATATCTTTTTTCATTTATATTACCTTCATTTTCAGATAACTTAATTTTGTTTGCTTTTTGGTTTGGCTTATTTACATTTTATTTATTATGGAAGGAATATCCAAGTTATAATTATGTAAATTTTATAATATACATATTTATATTTTTATTTGAATTTAATTTAAATGAGACTTGTTTAGTACTTATAATGCTTTGTATATTTGAAACTGTATTAAATTATATATGTGCTTATTTTTCAATTAATAAGTTTGCTTTTTCTAAATTTAAGTATATTAATTTGATTACTATAATCTTTTTAATTGTTAGTTTTTTTACCAAAATACCATTTTATTATGTTAGTTTAGTTTTGCATTTCTTTATATATTTAGTGTTAATGTTTATGACTTATTACTTCAAGTATCTTTGATAACATTGAAAACACATGATATTTTAGTACTTAATGCAAATAAGTACGAAAGATTAGCTCATTTAAATGGTCTTATTTTTACTAAGACTGGAGTTTTAACTTTAGGAGAGTTTGAAATTAATGAAGTAGAAGCTAATGATATAAAATTATTTTGGGAATATTTAAGTTTAGCACAATCTAAAAGGAATGATAGAATAGCTAGATTTATTAAAAATAATAAGAATTATATTGATAATAGTAAGTTTAAAGTAAATAATTATCAATCTTTTGATAATGGTATATCATATAAAATTGGTCATAAAAATATTCTGGTTGGTGATAAAAACTTTTTACTAGATAAAGGTATTGATGCAGCAGATTATAGTGAAATTGGAACAATTATATATGTGTATGAAAATAAGAAGATTATTGGTTATATCATTTTAAATGATAAGATTAATACTTCTACTAAGAAAGTAGTTAGTGATTTAAAAAAAATAGTTAGTAATATAATAGTATTTTCAAAGGATCAAAAAAGACTTACAACTAATGTAGCTAGAACTTTAAATATATCTCATAGTTATGGTGAACTTAATAGTAAAAATGTTTCATTTTGGTTGTATTATATTAAGAATCAAATTGGTGATAATCTAGCCATAATTAGTGATGATCCTGCTTTTTATGATATAAATATAAAAATAAGTATTAGTTCTACTTTTGAAAATAAGAGTAATAGTGATATAATTATAGGTAATAATAGATTAAATAATTGCTTACTTTTATTTCAAGAAAGTCAAAAATTAAGTAATGTTAAAAAAAGTATTATTTATAGTAATATTATGGTTTCTTTAATAATATTGTTTATTGGTTTATTATTTGTAAATAAGACTTGGTTATTGATTTTATTAGTACTTAGTATAGTGTTATTACAGATATTATATTTTATTAATAAGATAACTATTAGGAGATGATTGTGTGGTAGATATTAGGGATGTTGCAGCTAAACTTGGTTTAGTGGAAAATGATCTTTTTATGTATGGTAATACTATTGCCAAAGTAACGAAAGAGGTAGAATCATTTAATGATGATAGCAATTTTATTTTAATAACGGCGGTTAATCCTACTTCTCATGGTGAAGGTAAAACGACTGTTAGTATTGGCTTATCCGATGCTTTTTGTAAACTCGGTTATAAATCAATTGCGGCTTTAAGAGAACCTTCACTTGGACCAGTTTTTGGGCTAAAAGGTGGAGCTTGTGGTGGAGGATGTGCCAATCTTATTGAAGAAGAACAAATAAACTTACATTTTACTGGTGATTTTCACGCAATTACTAGTGCTAATAATTTGATGTGTGCTGCTGTTGATAATCATATTTTTCAAGGTAATGAACTTAAAATAAATAAAGATAGAATATGTATTAAAAGATGTATTGATATGAATGATAGATCTTTAAGAGATAAGTTTAATATTACAGCAGCTAGTGAAGTTATGGCTATTTTTTGTTTAGCTACTGATAGAGTTGATTTACGAAACAGACTAGCTAATATTTTAGTAGCTTATGATTTATCTGATAATCCTGTTTATGCAAGAGATTTAAAAGTTGATGGGGCTATGTATAAATTATTAGAACATGCATTTTATCCTAATTTGGTTCAATCATTAGAAGGCAATCCAGTTTTAATTCATGGTGGACCTTTTGCTAATATTGCTCATGGTTGCAGTAGTATTGTTGCTGATAAACTTGCTTTAAATATAAGTGAATATGTAGTTGGTGAAGCCGGATTTGGTAGTGATTTGGGAGCAGAAAAATTTTTAAATATTAAATCAAGACTTACCAAGGTTAAACCTAAAATGGTTGTTTTGGTGACAACAGTTAGAGCTTTGGAATGTAATGGATTAGACAATTTAGGTGCTCATATTGACCATCTAAAGTCTTATAATATTAAGCTTTGTGTTACTATAAATCACTTTTTGGATGATAAAAAAGAAGATATTGAAAAAATTATAGATTATTGTAAGAGTCAGAATGTAGATTGTATTATTTGTGATCCATTTAATAAAGGCAGTGATGGTTGCCTTGAACTTGCAAATTATATAGTTAAAAATAAGGATACCTCTAGTCAACTTTTAGCTAATTTATATCCGCTTAATATGAGTATTGTTGATAAGATGCAGATACTTGCTACAAAAGTTTATCATGCAAGTAATGTTGCTTATAGTGATGGGGCATTAGAAAAATTAGATGAAATTGAACGTCTTGGAATTAGTCATTATCCAATTTGTGTTAGTAAAACGCCTTTTTCTATTAGTGATGATAAAGAAAAAAAGGGTTATCCTAAAAATTATGTCATGAATGTTGATGATATTATTATTCAGACAGGAAGTAGAATGATTATTTTATTATTAAATAAAGTTTTGACGATGCCAGGGTTACCTAAAAAGCCTAGATATGAAAATTTTGAATAAGCAGAGAGAAAATCTTTGCTTTTTTGATGACTTTATGGTATAATAGCACTACTTTTTAAAGGGGTGTTATGTAATGAAAGATTTAGATTTAAATAGTCTATTGAATTGGGATGAAGTGTTTCAATTTGGTGAATCTACTAGTAAACATTGTCTAATGTTTAATAAAGAATTCTTAAAGAATACATGTAATGGTAAATATAATGAAGCTATTTTTGAAAAAAATTGGGATGATTATGTAATAAAACCATTACAAGAAAAATTTCCTAGATTAGCTGGTATTATACCTTATTTAGATATTCGTCTTAGATATATGAATGAAGGTGACAAAAATTATTTAATTGTTTCACCAGAATATTTTATTTTGAGTATAATTAGTGCAGCTACTGGTAAAATTAGTGAAAGCGATAAATATTTAGAAATCGCTATTAGCCTTTCTAATCAAGAAGATAAATCAGCAGTACTTGAAGCTCTTTCAGGTTCAGTAAAAGCTGCTCGTGATTGGGTAAAATCTCAAAGAAATACTGATCCTAGTAAAAGAAATTTATTTTTGATTAATGGGAATATTTCAAATAATGGACAAGAAGTTGATGATCTTTTAAAAGAAGGTTTTCTAGCTTTGAATTGGACTTTTAAACATATAGTTGAACTTTTTAGTGAATTATGTAAACCTGTTGATTATCGTTTATTTGATTCTGTATATAAAGATTATTATTTTTTAAAGTTATGTCATTATGTTTTTTATACTGATAGTGATTTATTAAAACCAGGTGAGAAAAATTATGAAGCTAGACCATTAATATTCTTAAATAATTACAGATTATTGACAGAATATTTATCAGAAGTAAATGGGCATCAATATAATTGTAAAATAGCCGTTCATAATGATAAAGAAGATGGAATAATGACAAGTGAAGATATTTTGACATATATCAATTTTATTAATAATGCTAATAAAGATAGAGAAGAATATGTCCAAATTGTTAATAAATATCATAATTATGAAGAATTGTTACAGGAAAAAGCTAAAGAAACTTGGGATAAAATAAAAAAAGAAAGATTTAAGAAAAAAGTTGAATGTAATTGGGATATTATTCCAGTTAAAGAAGGTATGGGTACTGGTAGTACTAGAGTAGAAACTGGAAATAAAAATGCTTCTTCTAAAAAGGAAAATACTGCTAAATTGAAAAAAGCTTATGACATACTTGATTCTAAATTAGATGTATTTTCAAAAGAAGATTGTGTTCATCAATTAATTGGAAAAAATGGTTTTGAAGGATATTTAGGTTTTGTATATCCTAATAATATTGTTGTTTTTGAAAGATTTTATCGTGTAAGTAGAAAAAATCCAAATATTAAAACTCCAGCGATAAATGAAGCTATTTATGTTATGACTACTGATAATTTTGAAGAATTATCACAATGTTCTAAATCTGAAATATTGAGTTACATTAAAGACTTTAATTCAAAAGATGTAATGAGAATATATCATACAGGTAATTGGCAAGATCGTGTTAGAAGAATAATTACTTCATCTAATTATGATAATAATGATTTAACTATTATTGATAATATTACAAATAACTTAGCTATTTGTGAAAAGGATAAAGAAAAAAAGTATGAATAACCTTTTATTAGAAAATATTATTAAAAATAAAGAATTGCTGGATCAACTTACTTTAATTGATAATCAAAAAATGGGTGTAAATATTACTAAAGATATAGTTATTTCCTCTTTTATT
>CAKPAQ010000071.1 GCA_934133015.1 uncultured Bacilli bacterium
TAAAGATTTCTTATTATACTTTAAATTTTCTATTACTTTATTCATAGTCAAACCATCCTATAATTTATTTAATAATTTCTTAAGTTTTCTATCTCTTAATTTACTAATTATAAAAATAATCAATAAAATTACTAATACTCCTGCTCCAATTACATAATATTTTTTATCTATTTTAATATCTTTTAAGCTCTTATTTTTATTATTAGAATTAGTAGTCTTACTATCTTTTAAAACAGAAACATTAACAACATAATTAGATTTACTACCATCTTCTGCTGTTACTTCTATTAACACTTGATAATTATTTGCTTTTAAGTCATCATTACCAATAATAGTATAACTAGCTTTTTCATCTTCCACTAAAGCATTAATATTTAAACTATTAATAGAATCATTAATATTTATTGTATATTCTTTTTTATTCTTATCAAAATCAATAGTAAAGTTTTCTATTTCCAACGTTTTTAAATTAGAATTATTAGATTTAGTAGTAGTTTGATTATCATTAGTTTTATTACTACTATCATTATTATTACTATTATTTTTAACATTGTTTTCTATCTTCTGTAATGTTGATTTTGCAGTATTTTCTATCTTTTTATCAGTAACAATACTATCTGGTTGTTTAACATCATTAGATGTACTTCTACCTATATTAAAAGTCTGACTTTTATTAGAAACAGTATTTATTTCTATTAGATCATCTTCTGTTATTTCATCATATTGATTAGTCATTTTTAATAAGCCTACTGATACTTCTCCCATTTTAATTGTAGATTCTGTTTTATCAGTATTATTTATAAAAAACTTAACATTAGCTATATAACTACCACATTGTAAAACTCCATCAGCACACTTATTTTTAAATGGATCATCATCACCAACTACACTAACTACATAATATTTACCATCTGTTTTTACAACACTAGATTCCCATTCTTTTGACTCTATTCCAGTAATCGTAAAAACACTATCATCAAAAACTATCTCATAAGCAACAGAAAATATTCCTAAGCTAGTCGCATCACCTTTTCGAATATCACTTACATTAACTGAAAAAGAAACGGATAATTCTTCACCTATTTTTTTATTGTTTATACCAGATATGTAAGTATTACTTATTGAAGCCTGGGCATTAACGCAAAAAGGACATACTATTAAAAATAAAACCAAAATATACCATATTTTTTTCATAACATCACCATACTCTACTTATAGTATAATTTCATTTAAAGAAAATGTAAATATTTTAATAAACTAAGCTATTTTGTTTTTTTATTCTTACTATGTTCTAATACAAAATCACGAATAGTAACAACAGTTGAAATAAGAAAATCATATTTATCAAAATACATTAATACCTCAGATGAATCACCCATTGAATAAGTACCTGGAATCAATTTATCATTTTGTTTTATATTACCCTTAAAGAATTTTACAAAATGAGGATTTTCTTTATTAATCATATCTAAATATTTTATAGCTTTCTTATCATCACCAAGCTTATAATATAGAATAAATAATGGAAATAACATTTCTAAATTATCTTCGTTATATTGCTTATATAGTTTTAACATTTCTTCTTCATTCTCAAAATAAGCATATATAGCCATAAGTACGTATCTAGCACCAGTATTATCATGTTCATTTAATCTTAATATTTCCTTACAAATATTCATAGCTTGACCAATTTTACCTTCAAGTAAGAAAAGATCAGCTTTAAAATATAGAGCTCTAATATAAGGCCTAGTCTCAAATAATCCATAAAAATCACCGATATTATCTTTACCAAAATATTTTTCTTTTTCTAATCTCTTTTTTTCATATTCTATAGCTTCATTCAATATTTTTTCTTTTTCTAAGAAATTTTCTTCAATATCAGCTAAAAAGATAGCTGCATCAACACAAGCTTTAGATTTTTTATATGCTTGTTCAGCAAATCTCTTTGCATCTTTCACATTTCTAGCAGCGGTTGCTTTATTTAATAATTCATATGCATCATCTAAAGGTGTATTTTCATAATCAATCATACCTGCATTATATTTAAGTATAAACTCCTGTAATTTTTCATTAGCTTCCTTAATATCTTTAACATCATTTTTAGCAAAAAATTCTTCTAACATTTTATTTAATTTGTTATCCATAATCAACATCACATCTCCTAATACAATTTTAACATAAAAATAAATAGAGAAATAGCTATTTCTCTATTTAACTACAATATTTACAATTTTTCCTTTAATAACAATGATTTTTACGATTTCTTTTCCATCTATATGTTTAATAACATTATCAGCTTTCTTTGCTTTTTCTTCAATAGTCTTATCATCATCATCCATATTAACCATAATAGTAGCTCTTACTTTTCCATTTACTTGTACCGCAATTTCTTTTTCAGAATCCAACAACATACTATCATCATATGTAGGCCAGCTACTTTCACAGAAATGATCACCTAAATTATACATTTCATTTAATTCTTCTGTAATATGAGGCGCAATAGGATTTAATAAATGTAAGAAAGTTCTATAGTCCTTTTTAGAAATAGAAGCCATTTTTTCCATCTTATTAAGTAAAATCATAAGTGCTGATATTGCTGTATTAAATTTTAGACTATCTATATCATCGCTAACTTTTTTCACAGTCTTGTGGATATCTTTTTCTATTTCACTAGAATATTCGTTACTATCATTTACTTTTTCCCCAAGACGAATAACTTTATCTAGGAATCTTCTACAACCTATTAATCCTTGTTCACTCCAAGTAGCCTCTTTTTCATAGTCACCTATAAACATTTCATAAGTACGTAATGTATCAGCACCATAAGTAGAAACAATATCATCAGGATTAATAACATTTCCTAACGACTTGCTCATTTTAACGCCACCTTCACCTAAAATCATACCATGACTAGCACGTACTTTAAATGGCTCTTTATTAGGAACTAAACCTATATTATATAAAAATTGATTCCAGAATCTTGCATAAAGTAAATGACGAGTAGCATGTTCCATACCACCATTGTACCAATCTACTTTTCCCCAATATTCAAGTGCTTCACGAGAGGCAAACTCTTTATCATTATGTGGATCCATATATCTTAACCAATACCAAGAAGATCCAGCCCAGTTAGGCATAGTATCAGTTTCTCTTTTAGCAGGTTTTCCACAATGAGGACAAATAGTATTAACAAACTCATCAATTCTAGCAAGTGGACTTTCACCATCATCAGTTGGTTCATATTCAGCAACATTTGGAAGTAATACTGGTAAGTCTTCTTCTGGAACAGGAACCCATCCACAATCTTCACAATAAATAAGTGGAATTGGTTCACCCCAGAATCTTTGTCTTGTGAAGATCCAATCTTGAAGTTTATAATTAGTTTTCTTCTTACCAATACCTTTTTCTTCTAAATAAGAAATAATTTTAGCGATTGCTTGTTCCTTATTCAAACCATTCAAAATATCTGAATTAATATGAATTCCATCACCAGTCATCGCACCAGGATTCATAACATATTCAAATGATTTTTTATGAAGTTCATCAATAATTTCTTTATCTACTACATCTTTTGAAACCCATTCTACTTTAAAGTCTTCATCATCATCTAAGTTTAATTCAACTTTTGCATCACTATTTAATTTAAATAATAATGGTGTAGCTTCAATATTAAAATATTTGTCTTTATTATAAGCATAATAATGGTGATTAATTTTAAAAGACTCTTTAACCAAAGATATATCACTATATCCTGTTTCTTCTTTTATTTCACGAATAGCACAATCTAGAGCTGTTTCATCTTCATGCCTTGTACCACCAACAAATAATCTACCACCATTTTTACCCCAATTAATAGTTAAATACTTATCTTCCTTTTCATCGTATACTACAGCAACTATTGAATTCTTTTTTATTTCATCAGCATGAGAATTACCAGTTTCTTCTTCAAGTACTTGAATAACATCAATACCAAACTTCTTTGCGAAATCATAATCTCTATCGTCATGAGCAGGAACAGCCATAATAGCACCTGTACCATAACCCATCATAACATAATCAGAAATATAAATTGGAACACTCTTACCATTAACAGGATTAATAGCTGTCAATCCTTCAATTTTTACTCCTGTTTTGTCTTTAACTAATTGTGTACGTTCAAATTCTGTCTTTTTATTTGTTTGTTCACGATAATCAATAATTTGATTCATATTAGAAATAAGTCCACTATATAAATCAATATAAGGATGTTCAGGCGCAATAACCATAAAAGTAACCCCGAATAGAGTATCAGGTCTAGTAGTATAAACTGTTAAATACTCATCTACTTCGTTTAACTTAAATTTAACTTCAGCACCAGTTGATTTACCAATCCAGTTAATTTGCGCTGTTTTAGTTCTTTCTTGAAAATCAGTATCTTTTAAACCATCAATTAACTCTTCAGCATAATCACTCATTTTAAGCATCCATTGTTCTTTTTCTTTCTGAACAACCTGAGTACCACATCTTTCACATACTCCACCGCTAGAATCTTCATTAGATAAACCAGTCTTACATTTTGGACACCAATTGATATTTTTCTTTGCTTTATAAGCTAAACCATGTTTAAAGAATTGTAAAAATTGCCATTGTGTCCATTTATAATATTCAGGATCAGTAGTAGCGAATTCTCTATCCCAATCAAATGATATTCCAAGCTTTTGAATTTGTGCTTTAAAGGTTTTAATATTCTCTTTTACCGCAATACTTGGATGAATATGATTCTTAATAGCATATTGTTCAGCAGGAGCTCCAAAAGCATCCCAACCCATAGGAAATAATACATTATATCCCATCATTCTCTTTTTTCTTGCTAAAACATCAAGCGCACTATAACTTCTAACATGTCCTACATGAAGACCTGCTCCACTTGGATATGGAAATTCAACCAAATAATAATATTTTTCTTTATTGTGGTCAATTTCAGCTTTAAAAGTTTTATTGTCTTCCCAATATTTTTGCCATTTCTCTTCTATTTTTTTTGTACTATCCATATTATTTATCTTCCTTTCGTATTTCTCTTTTTTTATAATATTTTCCAACAATTGAAAAACTAATTATTATAACAGGTATAACTGCTAAAAATCCAAATAACAATTGCCATAAAATACCATCAATAAATCCAACTATAGTAGCCACTAAGGCAATATCAAAACTACCTATTATAGCTATTGCATTTAAAAATTCTCTGTAGTTGATTTTATTTAA
>CAKPAQ010000072.1 GCA_934133015.1 uncultured Bacilli bacterium
TCTCATATAAAAGTATAAACTAAAAAGCGACATATCTCAAGAAATATGCCACTTTTTCTTATTTTTCTTCATTATAACTTTTATCAGTATTAACATTCCAAATATTATCTTTACTTTTAATATTATTTAAAATATTATCAACTGTTTCAAATGCTGTCACCATAGAATGATCCATATTATTATATCGATGTTGTCCATTTCTTCCAACACAATATAAATTATCAATTTTATTTAAATATTTAATCAATTTATCTATATCTTTATAACTATCGAAGTATGCTGGATAAGCTTTTTTTACTTTTTCTCGATGAAAATCAATAATGTCATCCTGTTCAATTATTCCCATTTTAATAAGTTCATCGGTCGCATATTGAACTGCTTTCTTATCAGATAACTTCCAAAACCAATCTCCTTCATCGCAAAAATATTCTAGTCCTATCCAAACATATTTATCTGGCTCTTTAACCATATAAGGACTCCAATTATTAAATATTTGAATTCTTCCAATTTTTACACCAGGTTCTTGTACATATATCCAACAATCAGGAATAATATTGTTTAACGTTTTAATATCCGTTTCATTTTTCAAATTAAGTTTTTTAACCAGCAAACCTATCGTTACAAAATCACGATATGGAAGATTCATACCTATTTTTTTAATTTTATTAGGAACAACATCACCCATTGAATTAACCAAATCTTTAAGTGGCATAGAAGAAATAAAAATATCACCATTAATTGTTTTTTCTAAACCCTCAACTAAACAACCAACACCAACAATATTATTATTTTCTACTTTAACTTTAACAACTTCATGATTTTTTAATATAACTCCACCCATCTTATTAACTTCTTCAAGGACTCTCTCCCATAACTCACCAGGACCATACTTAGGGTACATAAACTCTTCAATTAAAGATGTTTCAACATTTTTATTTTTAATATTAAATACTCTATTAAGCATATCCTTAATTATTGTTTTAATAGACAATCCCTTTACTCTTTGACTACCCCAATCAGCTGATATTTCACTAGGATATCTTCCCCATAATTTAAAAGTATACTCTTTAAAAAACATACTATATAATTTTTTACCAAAACGATTAATATAAAAATTTTCAAGTGACACTTCATCTTTTTTAATAATTAATGATTTTAAATAACTAAAACCACTTTCAATAGTATTCTTAAATCCCATATTCTTGAAAGTTTCTCTTTTTAAAGTAATAGGATAATCAAAAAACTTCTTTAAATAATAAATACGAGATACTCGTTGCCTAATTAACATAACGTTATCATCAGTTTCAGGATCAGCACCACCAATTGATAATTGTTTTTTTCGGTTTAACTTTATATCATCATAACTATCTTTCCCTTGTAAAGGCATAATATTAGTCCAAAAATCAACAACTCTTTTATCCTTAGAAAAGAAGCGATGTCCACCTATATCCATTCTATTACCATGATATTTAACTGTCTTAGAAATTCCACCTATATCATTAGATTCTTCCAATATTACAACTTCATATTTATTACTATTTTTTAATAATTGATATGCCGCTGTAAGTCCACTAGGTCCAGCTCCAATAATTACTACCTTTTTCTTTTTCATACAACCTCTAACTAATTAAATCTTTCATAAAATAATAAATAGATAATATTACTAAACTAATATAATAAGTAAATCTAAGTAAAAAACATTCCATAATATTAGCGTCATTATATTCCTTTTCAAAATAATATTGACTTTTCTTTTGAATTTTATATTTTTTAATCTTTTTAACATTTTTATCTATTGTTACTGAATGATTATGAATAATCACCATATTATTATCAACAATTACTTTTTTGCCAATTTTTTTTAATTTCTTAGCTAATATATTTTCTTCATAATATAAAAAGACATTATCATCTAAGTAATTTATTTTCTCCATTGTATCTGACTTAATTAGAAAAAAACATCCTGAAGCTATATCTATAATAGAAGTATCACCATTATAATGAGACTCATTATAATATACAAATCTTTTTCTAAACCATCTATGAATAAAAGGTATATTTAACATACATTCCATCAATGGTGATACTTGCTTCCATCCTCTATTTAATTTACCTCTTTCAAATATAGTTGGGGCAACTACTCCAATTTCTTTTTTATTTAGTAATTTAATTAAACGTCCTATATCATCTTCATTATTAATGATAATATCAGCATTAGAAACAATAATATTACATTTTCCTAGGTTATCTATTAAATATTTAGAACCCGTATTAATCGCATTAGAATAACCTTTATTTTCTTCACAGCATATTAATTTGAGTTTATCAATATTTAATCTTTTAAGTTTTTTAACTGAATCATCACTTGACTTATTATCAACTACTAAAATCAAATCAATATTACTATAACCTTTTATATTATCAATCAACTTTTTAGTAGATGCATAATCATTATAATTAACTATAAGAAACCCTGTTTTCATTTTTCACCAATCTTCTTTCTAATAATACCCCAAAATATATACTAACGGCCGGATAAAATAAAACATGACCCGATGTTAGTGAAATTATAACTAACAATATCAATGATAATAAATTACTACCTTGTACCTTACATTTACTTATTATTAAAATACTACTAATAGTAAAAACAAGAAATCCTACTATACCATATCTAATAATAATATCTAAAAAATCTATTTCTATCATTTTAACATTAGTATCCTGAATACCTATCCCAAATAATTGTTTAACAATACCTTGTCTACCAAAATATTTAAAATTAGTACCAGCAAAACTAAATCTATCATTATATATAACTTTATTTAAATATTCCAAAGATAGTACCTTTTCTACTTTAAAAAAATCATTTTGAACAAGCATATTTTTATAAGTTCTAGTCTTAGTAAATAGATAACATCCACTAATAATAACTCCCACAATAAATATTAAAATAACTATTTTACTTTTCAATGATCTATCGAAAAACAAACATTTTCTTTCTTGAAATAAAAGATATCCTATCCCAAATATTAAACCACCTAATAATACTTTTGTACCAATTAGTAAAGAACATCCTGTAATTAGAAATATTAATAAAACTAATGTAATATATTTCCTCTTATTATTTAAATAAGTAAAAACTACCGGTATCAAACAAACTAGAATAGCGCTAAATTCATTTATTGATGAGAATAACCCTTTAAAACCACTTTTACCATCAGTTTCTAAATAAGCATTAGCCCCTAATCCTGTAAAATATGAAAAATAATATATGATTAAATAGGTAAATATAATTATAGTAAGTACTTGTTCCTTAGGAATTTCCAAATCATAATTCTTAAAAAATAACATTCCCATTGGTAAATATAAAAGTTTCAAAATATTAGAACATACTCCTACCAAATTAATATTCAAATATATATATTGATAGAAAAACATAATTATTGAAAAAATAAGAAGTGGTAATAAATACTTATAATCTTTCTTATTAAATGATAAATATAATATTATACTGATTAAAAATATCGTTCTACAAATTATATTAAAAGGATTTTCATAAAAGCTAAATACATCTAATATTGGTCCTAATAATAGAAAGAAAATAACACCATACTTTTTTACAATATTTTTCATACACTACTCCTGATATTCTAAATAATGATAATATAATTCACTTCCATTAATTTTATCATTTAATTTATATTCAATATCATAATCTTTTAAATTATAAATAATACCATTATAACCATTTACTTTTACTTGAATTTCTTTATTAGTTAATTTTTTTAATTCTCTATTTATATTAATACTATTTTTTAATGTATAGAAAGTATTACCACCAAAAGGAATCAAAGTATTTATTATAATTAATACAACAAATATATTAATAAACCACTTATTCTTACTATATTTAAATAGTACATAAATAGCTAATATGATAAATAAATAAAAGTGTGGTGTATAACGGGCCCACCAAGATTCACTCATAACTACCAACAACAAACTAGTAACGCCAAGTGTATACAATATCCATGATTCATTTTTATACTGTTTATAATATCTAATAAAAACATAAACACTAACTAATAGTAAACCACTAAATAATATTCCCCAACCACTTATTCTTAAATCATTAGACATAGCTGGTGTTATTTCACTTTTCGTAAAAGTAAAAGGAATCTTTAAATCAGTATTATCATTTTCACGTAAGTTATTAGCTTTAGAAAAGGTTCCAAAAAATAATTTTTCAATATTATTCATTTTTAAGAATTTCTTCGGTTGTTGTGCCGTTATTATATCTTCCCCATTATCATCATATAAAGGAAAAAAAGGATTATGATGATCAATTGTATTTTTTATATATGTAGGATAACCAACTACTAATAAAGAAACAATAAATAATGGTATAAAAATAATACATAATTTTTTAAATAAAGGAAAAAATTCTTTACTCTTGTATGATTTATACAAATATCTACATACAAATAAGAAACTAAAGACTAATAAATATCCTAATCCATTAAACTTCATATTAGCTAAAATCACAAAATCTAAAATATAAATAAACCATGTTTGTTTATCAGTTATATCATTATCTAATTTAATTAAACAAGCTATACTTAAAAATAAATATAAACAAACTAATTGATCATTATAATAAGTAAAAAGTTGAGATGCAACAACAGGATTAAATACAACTATTAAGGCAAGTATTATACTTTTTCTAATTGATAATTTTTCTACTAAAAAAGAAGCTATTAAACTAAATGTAATATATAAACTAATAATATTCATAGCTTTTCCAGCTTCAATATTATCTGTTAAACTATAAAAGTTAGCCGCAATTATCCAATTAGCTTTCGCATAATGATCTGTCCATATACTATAATTAGTTAATTTTTTACTATCATCATTTCTTTTTTTTATGAAATCATTACTACTTTCATATACTGGATTAAACCCTTCTTTTAATACCCCTATCGCATCTTTATGATAAGTATTCCCATCACTAGATCTATCAAACATAAAAGTAGAAATAACTACACTAAATATTACTATTATTAAAGATAAAAAAATTGTTTTAAATAAATCAGTAAGTGAACTACTACGATGTTTATAAAAACAATACATTAAACTAGTTAATAAAAAGAAACCAATTAAATGAAACTTAGTAATAGGTATTTTTATAAAAAATAATAATGTCGTTCCTAATACAATAATAAACATAAATACTAATAAAAA
>CAKPAQ010000073.1 GCA_934133015.1 uncultured Bacilli bacterium
TGGTTACATTATCACTATAGCTACAGGCCGAATTTTATCATCTGCCTTAAATGCTACTGATCAAGCTGAATTTGCTAACTATATAATCACAGATAACGGTTCTTGTGTTTATAAAGCAGATACTAAAGAATTAATATATGGAAATTACTTAAGTGAACAAGTAGCTGATTACTGTTTTAATTATTATAATGATTATTGCCACTACATTGATTTTTGTGATAAAGATAAAATATATAAATATTCAGATAATCCAGTATATGATAAAACAATGGATAATATTATTGATAATACTAAAGATAAACAATATATTTTAAATAATTGTAAAAATATAACTCACATTTCAATGTCTATAAAAAATAATAATAAAATTTTAGAAATATATAACGATATACTTAATAAATTTAAAGAAGAAATAGAAATAATAATCATGAAAGATTCATTTGACCAAGATAAATGGTTTGATATAATGTCAATTGGTTCATCTAAGTATAATATGGTAAGTAAATTAGCTACTTATTTAAATATAAATAATAGTGAAATAATTGCGTTTGGTGATGGCTTAAATGATGTAGAAATGATTAAAAATTGTGGTAAAGGAATAGCTTTGATTAATGCCCTAGAAGAAGTAAAAAATGTTAGCGATGATATTACTAAATTTGATAATAATCATGATGGCGTAATTAATTATTTAAAGGAGTTTTTAAATGAATAAAGTCGTAATATTTGACTGGGGTGGAATAGTTGAAAGCCATGAAAATGATTCCAAAGATATTAAAAACGCTCTAATAAGAATTATAAGAAGATTAAATAAAGATATCACAGATGAAGAGATATTAGCTAAATGGTGTTATCAAACTTCTAAAGGAATCTCAATTGGAACAACTAATGATATAGATGAAATAAAGGATTGGGTTAATTTAATTCAAAAACAAATGAATATTAATGTATCTTTTGATGATTTTAAACGAATGTATCAGGAAGAATTCTCATATGTTAAGTATTATAGGGATGTTGTTCAATTTGCTCATTCACTAAAAGGAAAATGTAAAATAGCTATTTTATCTAATTTAATTTCTTTTGACAAAGAAAGAATTAATAAACAATATGATTTAAGTAAATTTGATTATGTATATTTATCATTTGAAGTTGGAATGGAAAAGCCTAATAAAGATATATATGAGTATGTATTAAATGATTTAAAGGTAAAACCAGAACAGATTTTATTTATAGATGATGACACTAGTAATATTCAAATGGCTAAAGAATATGGATGGAATACATGTCAAGCTTATGGATATGAATTAGATAAGATAAAGGAAAGTGTTAATAATTTTTTGAATGAGGTCTAAATATTAAAAGTATGGTGTTTTATGAATGAAAAAATAGGAATTTTTGATTCTGGAATTGGTGGAGTAACAGTATTAAGAGAAATTATTAAGGTTATTCCTGATATGGATTATATTTATTATAGTGACTCTATAAATAATCCATATGGTGAAAAAACTAAAGAGGAATTACTAGAAATAGTAGATAATATAATAAATTATTTTATAAAAAGAAAGTGTAAAATAATTGTATTTGCCTGTAATACTGCTACAGCTTTAACTATTAATGAAATGAGAAATAAATATAAAGATTTAACATTGATTGGTATTGAACCAGCCTACAAAATGGTTCATGACTACAATATGGATAAAAAAACTTTAGTAATGGCAACACCAGCCACAATAAATAGTGAAAAATTTCAAAAATTATATATGACTTATGATAATAAAAATACAATTTTATTACCATGTCCTGGACTAGCTAATATAATTGAGAACAATGATACAAAAGAAGTGTTGAATTATTTAAATAATACACTACCAAAGAATGAAAAAATAGAGATAGTAGTATTAGGATGTACGCATTATCCACTAATAAAAAAAGAAATAAAAGAAACACTTGGAGATGTTTTATTTTATGATGGAAGTGTTGGTGTAGCTACAAGAGCAAAATCTTTATTAACTAATAATAATGGAAGTGGAAAAGTAGAATTTATTGATTCTAGTTCATCAAAAGAAAAGAAAAATAGGTTCTATAAATTACTAAATAAATAATATTAAAAACTATAATAACAATAAGTTAAACCTTTTAAAGATTAATTTATTATTTTATATTTACCACTACATAGAATTATGATATTATATAAGTATAAAGATTCATTGAATCTTTTGGAGCAGTATACAGAACCTTGATCGGAGTGGAGAATCATTTCAAGGCTTGTATACTTTTTATTTTTTTCAATGATTTTAGCCAAGACAATATGATAGAAATCAGGGTTGCCTTTTTTTGTTTGATAAATAAGTCCATATAAAGAGTAAGTTCATAATAATGTTTGTTTTCCAAAAACGATCATGTCAGTAACTACAATTTAAAAAGATCTTAATAGATTTAACTCAGCCAAAATAAGATTAGGAAACTTATTGTGATATTCATTAAATAAATCGCAAGCAGTTATTCTATTTAACAAATGCATTGATATAAATATAGATTCATTACAAAATAATTTAGATTTTAATATAAACACTGTTATATTATATGCTGTATATGTAATTATAATGGGAGATATAGAAGAAATACCAAATTTAGATGAGATTTATGACAGCTGGTTAAAATATAAAAAATAGATTTTCTATACTAACAAAAGAATTATTAAATAATAAAAAAATGATATTAATCTTTATCTTATTTAATAACTCTTTTTGTCATAATCTAAAAATGTTTTTTCGTAAATACTTTTCATATTTCATATTATGTATTATAATGATATCAATAAATAATTATCCGGAGGATCAAAATGAAAAAAAGAATTATTGGTGCTATATTGTTATTAGCTATATTTATTCCCTTATTAATAAAGGGTGGTATATACTTTACAGGACTTTGTTTAGTAGCAGGACTTATGGGGTTTAAAGAATTGTATGACTTACGTTATAAAGAAAAAAAATTACCATTGGTATTATTACTAGTATCATTTTTATGTGTAGGCTTTCTAATAGTTCATAACTATGACTCTATGGAATTTACATTAGTTCATGGTTATGAAGTACTTAGTCTATTTACCTTAGCATTTCTAATCCCAATAGTAATAATAAATGATTTCAATAAGTATAATTTAGAAGACGCTCTATATCTATTTGGATCAGCTATGTTTTTAGGCTTATCATTTAATTTAATGATATTAGTTAGAAACTATTCACTAGAATATATAATTTACTTCTTCTTAATAACTACTATTACAGATTGCTTTGCTTTATTTAGTGGTAAATTAGTAGGAAGACATAAACTAGCCCCTAAAATATCACCAAATAAAACAATTGAAGGAACTATAGGTGGTACTATAATGGGAACATTTGTTGGTTGCATTTACTACTTAACAGTCATAAATCCTGATATAAACTTATTAATAATAATATCACTTACTATATTATTCTCTTTAGTTGGTCAAATTGGAGACTTAGTATTATCAGCTATTAAAAGAGTTTATGGAAAAAAAGATTTCTCTAACTTAATCCCAGGTCATGGTGGAATATTAGATAGATTTGATAGTATTATTTTTGTTATAATCACAGCTATATTATTTTTAAGCATCATCTAAAAGGAGGAAAATATGCTAACTTTAATTTATTTTGTATTAGTTTTAGGAATAATAGTATTAATACATGAATCTGGGCATTTTCTATTTGCTAAATTGTTTAATATATATGTTTATGAATTCGCAATTGGAATGGGTCCTAAATTATTCAGTTGGAAATCTAAAAAAGGTGAGACAGTATATTCAATTAGACTTATTCCTATAGGTGGTTTTTGTTCACTTGCAGGAGAAGATGTAGACAATGATAAAGAAATACCAAGAGATAGAAAACTATTTGCTAAACCTATTTGGCAAAGATTATTAGTTATGTTCTTTGGAGCTGGCTTTAACTTTATTGGTGCTTTAATTATATTATTTACAATAGGATTATTTTGGGGATCAGCTGTTTCAAAACCTATTTTAGGTGAAGTAACAAAAGATTATCCCGCTTATACAGCAGGACTTCAAAAAGGAGATTATGTAAAAAAGATAAATAATCATAAAATAAAATCATCAGATGATATCTTAATTTACTTACAAGTAGAAGATAAATCAAAACCTATTGTGTTTACCATTGAAAGAGATAATAAAGAATATGAGTTTAAAGTAAAACCAGTTGAAGAAGAAGTAGATGGTAATAAAATATATAGAATTGGTGTTAGTATAAATAATGAAGTAGAACATGGCTTTCTTGCTGCGGTTAAATATTCATTTGCTAAATCAGCATCATTATTTAGACAAATGGTAATAACTTTTAAAGGGTTATTTACAGGTGGTATATCTGTTAATCAATTATCTGGACCAGTTGGTATATATAATGTTGTTGGTCAACAAAGAGAAGCAGGATTTCAAAATATCTTATACTTAATAGCGCTTTTAAGTATAAATGTTGGTTTTATTAACTTAATTCCATTCCCAGCTTTTGATGGAGGAAGAATCCTATTCCTAGTTATTGAAAAAATAAAAGGAAGTCCAGTTAAGCCAGAAACTGAAAACCTAATTCATACAATTGGTTTTATATTACTAATGGCATTAATGCTTTATGTAACATTTAATGATATTCTTAAATTATTTTAGGAAAAGTGAAAAACTTTTCCTTTTTTTAGTTATTTCGCAAATTCTTTACATAATTATTTATATAGGTTATGTTATAATGAAAAAAAGAGAAGTGATGGTATGATAGTAGATGTATTAGTAGAATTATCTAATAGAAATGTTGATAAAACTTTTTCTTATTCAGTACCATCAACTTTAAAAGATAAAATCAAAGTTGGAATCAGAGTATTAGTACCATTTGGTAAACAAACTTTAGAAGGTTTTATTTTAAATATTAAAGATACTGTTGATGAAGATTTAGAATTAAAAGAAATAATAGAAGTTATTGATGATGAAATTATTTTAGATAAAGAATTGTTAGAACTTGGTAAATATATTAGTGAATCAACTTTATCAACCCTAATTAGTTCATATCAAGTAATGTTACCTAAGGCATTAAAAGCTAAAGAAGGCGTAAACATTAATAAAAAAATAGAAACCTATATTGTACTTGAAAAAGAGCCAAGTAATAAACTAACAATAGCTCAGTCTAAAAT
>CAKPAQ010000074.1 GCA_934133015.1 uncultured Bacilli bacterium
GATATTGGTAAAGCATTAGTTAGTTTGATACCTGTTTTTACTCCTGTATTTTCTGTATATAAGAACTTTAATGTACCAGTAGTTATGGTATTATCAGTTGTACCTAATTTTGTATAAGTAAACACTGCATAAGTTATTCCCACTGTTACTATTACTAATCCAATTATACCTATTACTGATAAAATTAGTGTTTTTCTTTTATTTTTTTTACTCACTTATGAACCTTCTCTCTATTTTAGATTACCATTTAATTTTATCATAAATATTTTTCTAATACAACAAGATATTTTGTTGAAAAAGAATAGAAACTAACTTTCTATTCCATATATTATGGCACTTGAACCATATCCAAGATAAATACTTACTTTATCGCCTACTTTTACATTTTTATAAATATTAGAAGTAATCTAGTATAATACTCTCCATCACCTAATCTAGTTTTATTAAACTCATTTATTAATTCTACTTCATCATTAAAAGTAATTTCTATACCAGCATTAGAGTTATTATAATTATTAACTCCACTACCACTTATAATAATATAATCATAATCTTTATCTACATTCCAATTTGAATTAGTTGAGACAAATCTTATATCTTTAGCATAAAATTGCGATACAGCATAACCTGTAACACCTGTAAAAAAGATGCCACATATAATTATAGTAATTATAATTTGATATTATTTTTTATTGTATCCATAATGTTATATATATTTTCTGGTAATATCTAAAACGCGATTTAATTCTGTCATTAATACTTCATAATTATCATTAACAAATTTACTATCATTTTCTTTACTTTTCATTTCATGTTCATATGCGATATCAGCTAATTTCATAAATCCAAGATATTTAGAATCACTTTTTAACGAATGAACATTAATAGCGTAATCTTTCATGTTGTTGGTATCTTTGTATAATTTTAATTTATTTATTCTGTCATCTATTTCATCTAGAAAAGATTTTAAAGTATCATTGTACATATCAATATCACCTAATAATTCAAGACCATGATCAACATCAATACCATTATTTTTTAAGTCATCTACTGTTAGTTTGTCAGTATTATCATTTTTATCTTCTTTTTTATCAATATTAATATTATTATCAGATAAATCTTGATTATCAAATTCAAATAATTCTTTAGGTAAACCTCCTAAATCTATCTTATCTTTATGTTTATCTTCATTCATTTTACTAATTTTAACAAACATTTTATCTAAAACTTGAATTAATTCTTTTTTATCAATTGGTTTTGGTAAATATTCATCAAAGCCATCATTAAGATACTTTTCTCTCATACCAGCAATTGCATTAGCTGTTAAAACTACTACAGGTGTATTAAATCCTTCCATTTTTTTAAGAACATCTAATGCTTCAACACCACTCATCTTAGGCATCATATCATCCATTAATATTAGATCATAGTTCTTTCCTTCTTCAATTAAGCAAATACAATCTAATCCACTTTCAACTGTATCAATTTGAACTGGATATATTGAATTTATTACTTTGGTAGCTACTTTTAAATTAAGCTTATTATCATCAACTATTAAGATCTTTAATTTAGAGTAATCTATATTATTAATACTAGTGGTATCTACCTTATCTTTAACTTCTATATTGACATCTTTTCTTAAATCAATAGCCTGATCAACTACTATAGTAAATTTTGAACCACTACCATAAACGCTCTGTACTATAATCTTACCACCCATAAGTTCAACTATTCTTTTAGTAATTGCGAGTCCTAAACCAGTACCTTCAATAGTTGTATTTTTGTCTTCTTCAAGTCTTTGAAATCTAGTAAACAATTTATCAATATTTTCTTTCTTAATACCCCTACCCGAATCTTCAACCGAAATTATTAGTCTACAAATATTATTGTTAGTAACACAGTTAACACTATATTTAACATAACCCTTATCAGTATATTTAGAAGCATTACTTAAAATATTAGTAATAACTTTCTTTAAATTAGCATAATCTCCATATAATACAGGAGGCAAATCGGGAGTTATTTTAACTTGAAAATCTAAAGCTTTCTCTTCCATTCTAGGTTTTACTAATTTGCTGGCATTTTCAAATAATTTTTTAGCATCGTAACTAGAATTAGTAATTTCTAATTTACCAGCTTCTATTTTAGAAATATCTAAGATTCCATTAACTATTTCAAGTAAAGTGTTTGATGCAGATATAACATCTTTAGCATTTTCTTTAGCTTCTTCTAAGGTAGTTGCTTCTTCAACACATTCACTAAAACCAACAATAGCATTAAGTGGTGTCCTAATTTCATGTGACATACTTGATAAAAAATCACTTTTAGCTCTATTAGCCTTTTCTGCACTATCTTTAGCTATATTTAATTGTTCAATCATTTTCATATCAGGATTTTCAATAGTAAAATACATAATTAAATCAATATAACTCATTACAAAGGAAATTACTAATAAACCTGGATTTAATAATCTAATTATTAAAGTTAATATTCCTAAAAATAATAAGATAACTATTGGCAAATATTTTTTATTTCTTATCTTTTTAACATTAATTAAAGTTATTCCAATTGATAAAAGTAAATACAATCCACAAACAATATATAATAAAGTAACAGCTGGTCCATAACTGTACATTGTTCCATCTACACTATATAAATATAATGGCAATGTAGTAATGAATAATAGTAAAATAATATTAACTATGGTAATTCTATTTACTAATTTATTATATTTATCTTTATTTCCCTTATTATCAGCAAAAGAAATATAATATGTATACATAAACATAAGACAAGCCCAACCTAAATATTGAATAAAATCTAGACGATTTAAAATATACAATATAAAATTTGAGTCATCTATATAGGCAATAGCTATAATTGCGACCATCATTACAGTATCTATAAAACTGGTCATTAGTAATCCAGAAAAAATTTTTGTTTCTTTACTATCAATTCTATCGTTACTGAAAAATATTATTAATAGAATTGTCGAAATAAAAAAAGCACATACTGGTATATATAGATTAGACATTAACATCACCCTTATTCTAAGATAATTATACCATATGTTCTTCTTTTTTTAATAGTTTTATTTCATTAATTTTGTCTTTTGTTTGTTACTTATTTTAGCATCTACTTTTTCAATTCCTGCTAAAAAATGTTCATTTTCTAATACATAATCAGGATCGTTTTTCCAACCAATTACATATTTTTGTTCATTATTTATATCTAATTTTGGATATTCTTTTTGACGAGCAGTCATTATTTTATCCCATAAATTTGAATCAATTTCAGCTCTTTTTTGAACTGGGAATAAATTCCAAATATCAAATTTTAAATTAGCAAATATATCTTCTAATTCTTCGTTTTTTTCTATTATATTGGCATTTTCGTCAACATTTATTAATTTATCATAATATTTTCCATAACAGATATTATCTCCAGTATGCTCATAATATTCTAAAGCTAATGGAATTACAGGAGATTCTGATTCTTTAGCAACTTTAGCCCAACCTCTTCTTATTGGATTAATTGGTGTGCTTGGCTTTTTACACCATGTTTGTTCTGAAAAAGAAACTACATCTACGTATTTTAGTAATCTAGTCATCTTTTTAAATGCTTTAGCTTCACTCTTAGGATTATCTCTATCAACCCAAATGACACCATTTAAGGAAAAGAAGATTCTATCCATTAATTCTAGAGGTTGTTTTCCTACTAAAACATAAAAATGATCTTTTATTGCTTCACAAGCTATTGGGGCATCATGACAAGTAGAATGAGTAACTATATATAAACCAGGCTTATCTTTTTCGGGTTTATCATTTAATAATTCAAAATCAAAAGTTCTTCTTTCTGGCATTAATCTTAAAATTTGAGGATGAATTAACCTTCTAAGTGATATACCTACCTTCATTGGAAAATCATAAATGTTTACAAATAAATTATTTATACTTTTCATTTAATGTCCCTCTTTCTTCTTTTATTTCAATCCATCTAAAAATCATGCATATTATAAACTAAATATCGTTGTTTGTCAATTAAAATAAAAACAAAGGAGCCTATTTCTAAGCTTCTTATGTAGTATCTATATAGTTTTAATTCCTAACTCTTTTAATTGATTATCTTCAACATTACTTGGACATTCACTCATTAAACATGAAGCACTAGCTGTTTTAGGGAACGCAATAACATCACGAATATTATCTGTAGCAGTTAGTAACATAGTTAAACGATCAAGTCCTAAGGCAAGACCACCATGTGGTGGAGTTCCATATTTTAAAGCTTCAACAAAGTAACCAAATTTACCATTAATTTGTTCATCTGTTAGTTCTAGGGCTTCAAACATCTTCTTTTGAATTTCTTGATCATGTATACGAATACTACCACCACCAGCTTCATAACCGTTTATAACGATATCATAAGCTTTAGAATAGCAGTTAGCTTTATCATTTAATAATTTATCAACATCACTATCTTTAGGTGCGGTAAAAGGATGATGACAAGCCATAAAACGATTTTCTTCTTCACTCCATTCAAATGAAGGGAAATCAACTACCCAAAGTAATTTATAAGTATTGTTGTCAATCATATTTAAATCACGAGCTAATTTACATCTTAATGCTCCAAGAGCTGTTTTAACAATATTATATTTATCTGCAACAAATAATACTAAATCATTATCTTCTAAACTAAGTTGTTCTTTTAAAGATACTATCTCACTTTCACTTAATACTTTAGCAATACTACCTGACAATTCTGATGCTATTTTTAACCAAGCAAGACCACTTGCTTTATAAGTTTTAACAAAATCAGTTAATTTATCTATATCTTTACGAGAATACTGATCTGCTTTATTTTTTACTACAAGACAATTTATAATACCATTATTTTCTAAAACATTTTTAAAAACGCTAAACTCAGTATTCTTAAATACATCACTTACTTCTTGAATTTTCATATCAAATCTTAAATCAGGTTTATCACTACCATAATCTTTAATCGCATCATCATATTTCATTCTAGTTAATGGAAGATTGATATCTATGTTTTTGATGTCTTTGAAGAC
>CAKPAQ010000075.1 GCA_934133015.1 uncultured Bacilli bacterium
GTGGGCCTGAATGGACTTGAACCATCGACCTCACGCTTATCAGGCGTGCGCTCTAACCACCTGAGCTACAAGCCCAGTTATTTGTTGACTATTGTTATTGTACACTAAATTTTAGTCTTACGCAATAGTTTTAATACTAATTTTTTTAATGTTTTAACAAGAACGTTTTAATTATATAATATTAGTATTAAATAAGTCAACATAAAATTCAAAAAAATAAGCAAACTTGCTTATTTATTTATTTCAGTTAGATAATCTAATACTTCTTTAGATCCTTCAATACGTTCAGTTACTTTATGATTAGCTATTTTTAAAATAGTCGGATGAGTAACTTTTAATTCATCTGTGTTAGTTGGATATTTATTATAATCTTCATTTTCAGAAGCAACAAAATCTTTATTAAAACCTTTTTCAAGATCTACTATATAAAATGGTAAAGCATTATCTTTATTTTCGTAGATATCTTTTAAGGAAATATAACTAGATGCAGAACTATCTGTAAAGTTAAAATACATTACGTAATATTCGTCACTATTTTGATTAAAAGTTCTACCTGCGATTATTTCTTCATATTGAATCTTAGTTACTTCTTCATTAGTCTTAGTATCTTTCTTAAAACTAATATCACCAGTTATAAGACCAGCTACTAGGTATGTTAATAATAAAACAATTATTACTCCTACTGTAATTTTTATAACTCTAGTTACTTCTAGATTAGTTGTTGTATTAATTTTTACTTTGTTTTTTTTCTTCATTGTCAATCACCACATCTAGATTATAACACGTATTTGAATTAAAAGTAAATAAAATTACTTTTCAAAGAAAAAAAAGAGGCATTTGCCTCAATTATTATTTACTATTAGGAACAACATTAATGCTTCTAGCTATATCCACAAGTTCATCTTGACTCATAACATCAGATACTATGTAATAATCAATACCATTACTACTCCATGTAATGGAACTATCAGTTAAGGCACCAACTGTATCAATTAGTAAATATGGTTCTCCATAAGTTGGGATGATTGAGAATTCTTCTTCTACACTGGATGTTTCCTCAACTAATAAGAATGGTTTTTCACCTTCAAAAGTCATTATTATTCTTTCACCATTATTTTTGTCAATTTTTTCTTCTGAAGATAGCTTAGTTCCAGTAGGAATATATAATGGATAGATGGTATCTTCTAGTGTACTTGTTTCTAAATTAGTAGATGTATTATCATTACAATTACCAGTTGTACAAGTATTATTATTATCAGGAGTTGGGGTTGGTGATGTTTGATTATTTCCCATTATGTCATCTAAATTAAAGGTATTGGCATCTACTTTTTGATTAGTCTCAATTGTAGTAAATGTCATTTTCATTTGTTCAACGCCATTTTCATCTACTACTTTTACTTCTTTTAAGTTGTAATCTTTATCTAATTTTACTATTTGTTTAACTAATTTTCTATTATTTGGATAATTTACATTAGTAGTTATTAAATAGTTATTTTCATCTTCAACTATACTGCGGTCTTCATCATCTAAAATGTCATTTATAATAGATGAAATCAAATAAGTTTGAGAATTGTTGTATGGCCAATCACTTTGAAATTTGAAACTTTTATTTAAGGAAGGTGTTAATACATATACACCATCTTCATTTTTTAAAATTATTTGTTCATGATTATTGGATTTATTTTTTAGGCTTACATTGAACTTATCTTTTTTCTGATATATTACTTTTACATCATAATTGTATATATCATCATTATTTATTATTTGCAGATCACCAGTTAATTTATACGATTTTAAATTATTATATTTTTTTTCTAAGTTTTTAACAACATCATTTTTATCACCACCGAAACATCCAGTTACAAATATACATAACAGCATTATTAGAAAGAATATCTTCTTTTTCATTTTTCCACCTCAATTATCTTTCATTTAATTATATGGAGCAAAAGTTTTATTATTCATGAATAATTTATTTTTTTCTGTCTATCATAATACTAGAAAACAAAAAGGAGGAAGAATATGCAGACATTACAAAAAGTATGCTTAATACTTACTATAATTGGTGCTATTAATTGGGGATTAGTAGGATTATTTGATTTTAATCTTGTTTCTACCCTATTTGGTGTTGAAAATGTTATAACTCGTATCATTTATGTTTTAGTGGGTATAGCTGGTATTATAAATATTGCACTATTATTTGACGACTATGATTAATTAGTAAATTTAAAAAGCTTTCACAAAACTGTGAAGGCTTTTTTTATTTTTCAGTTATTAGTACTTTTACTTTTTTAACTTTAGATTCATATGTTAATTTAACATCTGGTCCGGTTACTTTAACATCTACATTATGTTCACCTACGTCATAACCACTTAAATCGATAGTTGCTTTAATAGTTGATGAATCTAATGAATTAATAACACTGCTACTTCCTTTGATAATAGCGGTTATTTGACTATCACTTTCTGATGCAGCTTGAACTTTTAATCCATCTTTTAAGTTAATTGGTGAAACATTAATACCAGTAAATTCTTTAGTTACAACATCATCTAAAGTTACTTTTACGTTGATTGTTTTAGAACTAATGTCTCTGATTCCAGATGGCTTTTTAAGATTAATGTTATAGCTTTTATTTTCAGATAAGTTAGTAACATCTATTTCAACTGGGATTGAAGTAATTTTGTCTATGGTTTCTTTATCACCATATACTGTTACTTTTGATATAGATGGAGTTATTTCACTAATTGATTTTCCAAAGGCTAAATTCCCTTTTGGTACTACTTCAATTGGTACTTCTTTACTAGGAGATGAGATTTTGACAGTTACTTCTACAGTAGATGGTACTATTTCTACATCGACTGGATTACCTTTTTCATCATAAGCTACTAATGGAACATCAGTTATCTTAATATTACCAGCTGATGGATTACTTATATTATTGATATCGATTAAAGCTTTTACGTTGGCTACTGTTTTTAGCTTATATTCGGCACCTTTTATAATAATATCATCTCTACTTAAACTAATTTCATCTATAACTAATTTTTTATCTAATTTGTCTTTGTGTAATATATCGTAGTCTAATTCTCTATTTTCAGATACTTTTTCATAAATTACGATTGTAGCAGTAGATGGATCAATTTTATAATCTATTGATGATAATTGTTGGTTGTATTTAAGTTTTACTTTATGACTACCTGGTTTTAAACCTCTCAAATCGACTGATACATTATTTACAGGATATTGTTTAGCTAAGTATAAATCTGATTGACGTCCTATTAAAGTAATGTCTACTGATTCTGGTAATCCTTCAATTACATATGATTCTTGATTGTATTCAGCTACTACAGTTTGATTATATAGTATTTCAGCTTTTTTATTGATAATGGTATTTGAGTTTTGATCAACTACCATAAATACTATAAACGCAAATATTAAGGATAAAACGATTAATGTTTGTTTTTTATTGATGAACTTTTCTATTTCTTTACCATTATTTTTAGTTAAATCAGATATAAATAAGATACCTTTAGTTACTGGAGTTATTAACCATTTATCGAAAAATGATAATATTCTTCTAAAAAAATTAAATATTTTCTTCATATATATCTTCCTCATCTAATTCTTCTAATAGTTCATCTTCTTGTTTTGGTCTAAGTTCATCAATTAACATCATTCTAACATCATCAAGTGATAAGTTATAATATAATTCTCCTTTAACGGCTATGGATATTCTTCCAGTTTCTTCACTTACAACTACACTAATAGCGTCACTTTCTTCGGTTATACCTAAAGCTGCTCTATGACGTGTTCCAAATTTTTTGTTTACTTTAGAGCTGTTACTAGTTGGGAATACCGCACCAGCACAACTGATTCTATCCCCTTGAATTATGACACCACCATCATGTAATGGGTTATTAGGGAAGAAAATTGAGATTAATAAATCACTTGATAAATCAGCATATATTTTTTTAGCTTTATCAATATAATTAGCTAAGCTTGTATCTCTTTCTAATACTATTAAAGCTCCAATTCTGGCTTTTCTTAAATAGTCAACAGCTTGGACAATTTCATATACTAATCTTTCTCTTTCATCTACAGTTAGTACTTTGTGTCTTCCTAATAATTGTGTTCTACCTAATTGTTCAAGTACGTTTCTAATTTCTGGTTGGAATATTATTATTAAAGCAAGTGGTCCCCACATAATTACATATTCTAATAATAAACCAATAGTAGTTAAACCTAAAAGGTCACTAGCTATTTTTAATACTAGTACAATGGCTACTCCTTTAAATAATAGAGTTAATTTAACATTGTTACGAATATTTTTTAATATGAAATAAAATATTAACCATACCAAAGATATATCTAATATTTTTTTGGCTATTAATATGATACTATCTAATGTCATATTTCATCATCCTTCCTAAACTTTCTATATCATTATAGCAAAAAAGAACATAGTTAGTAAAGTCTATGTCCTAGTTTTGATTATCTTGATTGTTAGATTCTATACTACTTGTTGTACCAAAATCTATTATAGTAGCGACGTCTTCTGCTTTAATTTGTGGTTTTGGTTCTTCTACTTCAGTACCTACTACATTTACACTAGAACTGTCAAGTGTTAGAGTTGGTTCACGTTTTAATTCTTCGTCTAACATATTGGGTATAACTACAGTATTATTGGCTGTTGGTGTTGTAGATGTTGGTGAAGAAATTGGTTCTGGGTTTATTGGTTGCACTGGCTCTACAACTGGTTCTTCTTTGGTACTTAGTATAACTTCTCTAGTTCTAACTGGCTCGATTGAAGCAGTACCACCTACTACTACTCGTTTATCATTTTCTTCTTTTTGTAGTTTTAACCTTTCCATAATAAAACCTAATATTGACATAATTAATATAATGCATACAACAAATAAAACAAAGTAAACAGGGCCATCTAAAACATCCCTAAAAAAATGTATCATATTTCCACCTCTTATTCTTTTTATTAAATTAACTAATTACAAATGGGTCTAGGCTTGTTCCTTCTCCTACTGTTAGCGCGTCAGTTTTTAAATTTATTAC
>CAKPAQ010000076.1 GCA_934133015.1 uncultured Bacilli bacterium
GCAGAGAATTATACGTGATGATGAAATTAGTGTATATGAGATAAAAACAATAGCACCAGATGGATATACAACACAATCATATATTATTAATATAATAAGATTAAAGAGTAGTAACTCTACATTATCTAAACTTGCAGTATCAGGTTGTAAAATGGAACCCGAATTTGATAGCAATACATTAGAATATACAGTTTATGTTCCAAAAGGTACTACAACTTTAAAAAGTGAAGATGTTATAGCTGTTCCTACAGATGAATATGCAACAGTAGTTAAATCAAGTGATTTAGATTTAACTTCAGGAGAAAATGTCTTTGATATTGATGTTACAAGTCATAATGGAGAAACACATACAACATATAAAATAAAGGTTGTAGAAGAAAAATCTAATAATAATTATTTAGAAAGTATAACAACTAATGTTGGTACTCTATCACCAAGTTTTGATACAAATATTACACAATATAAATTACATTTAACACAAAGACAAAATACATTAAAAATAGATGCCAAAACTCAAGATGAAACTGCAAAAATAGAAAGTGGTACAGGAACTTATAATATTACAGAAGATACAAGAATTTTAATTAAAGTAAGAGCAGAAGATGGAACTTTAAGAATATATATTATAGATATAGAAAAAGATCCATTAACAGGTGGAACAATATCAGGAAAAATAACAACTGAAAATTCAGTAGTCAAATATAAATCAACAGTAACATTATATAGAACAGAAGATACAAAGAGTGAAAATGACGAAGATAATCCAAGAGAAGTTATTGAACAACTAAAACAAGATTTTACCTTAACTTCAATAAAAATAACTAAAATAGAACAAGATGTAGATGTTAGTAAGTTTTTATTTTTATTATCTGATAATGAAAAAATAGAAGCAGTATTAATGAATCATGATTATGGAAATAGTCTATGTATTTCTACTCAAGTTGGTTGTAACATGGGATGTAAATTCTGTGAAAGCGGAAGACTAAAAAAAGTAAGAAACCTAGAAACTCATGAATTAATAGAACAAATACTAATAGTAGAAAAAGAATATGGTAAAAGAATAAGTCATGTTGTCGTAATGGGAATTGGTGAGCCATTTGATAACTATGATAATCTAGTTAAATTTATAGAAATAATAAATCATCCTAAAGGAATAGCTTTAGGTAGTAGACATATAACCGTCTCAACTTGTGGTGTAGTACCTAAAATAAAAGAATTCTCTAAGTTACCATATCAAGTAAATTTGGCTATAAGTTTACATGCTCCTAATAATAAAATAAGAGATGAAATAATGCCAATTAATAAAGCTTACAAGATTGAAGTTTTAATTGATACTCTAAAAGATTACATTAAAAAGACAAATAGAAGAGTAACATTTGAATATATATTATTAAAAGATATTAATGATCATGATGAAGATGCTAAAGAATTAGTAAACCTAGTAAAAGGTATGAATTGTTACATAAACTTAATACCATACAATGAAACTAATAATATTTCTTTCAAAAGAAGTAATTATGATACTATTACTAGATTTTATGATATACTTAAAAAGAATAAGATAAATGCTACTATAAGAAGAGAATTTGGCTCTAAAATAAGCGCAGCATGTGGACAACTTAGAAGTAAAAAGGAGGATTAATATGAAGGCTTTTTGTCAAACTGATACTGGAAGAGTAAGAGAACATAATGAAGATAGTGTTATTATTGTTAGAAATCAAAACAATGATTATCTATTAGCTGTAGCCGATGGAATGGGTGGTCATTCTGCTGGAGAAGTCGCATCAAGTATCGCAATTAGTTATCTTGGAAAACACTTTCAAGAATCATTTATTAATTTTACTAAAGACCAAGCTATCGAGTGGTTACAATTAAGTGCTAAAGAAATAAATAGATTAATATTTAGCTATGTTGATAACCATCCAGAAAGTAAAGGAATGGGTTCAACTTTAGTTGTAGCTATAAATACTAACGATTATGTATTATTTGGAAACATTGGTGATTCAAGTGGTTATGTATTAAAAGATAGTAAACTTCATAAAATAACCTATGATCACACTTTAGTAAATTTATTAGTAACCGCAGGTGAATTAACCAAAGAAGAAGCTAAAGATCATCCTAAGCGTAATGTCTTAATGAAAGCCTTAGGAGCCAATAATGAAATTGATATTGATGTTTTCGATTGTGATACTGAAATTGAAGCTATTTTCTTATGTAGTGATGGACTTACTAACATGTTAGAAGATGAACAAATAGAACGTGTATTACTTAGTGATTTAACTATAGAAGATAAAGTTACTAAATTAATTAAAAAAGCTAATAATAGGGGTGGACCTGATAATATTTCTGTAGCTTATTTAATTAGAAATGAAGGATGTGTAGAAGAATGATAGAAAAGGGGCAAAAAATAAATGATCGTTATGAGATCATTAAAAGTATTGGTGAAGGTGGTATGGCTAATGTTTATTTAGCCTATGATACTATTTTAGATCGTAGAGTAGCTATTAAGGTATTACGTGGTGATTTATCAAATGATGAAAAATTTGTAAGACGTTTTCAAAGAGAAGCGTTATCAGCATCAAGCTTATCTCATCCTAATATAGTAGAAATGTATGATGTAGGTGAAGATAATGGTATATACTACATAGTTATGGAATATATTGAGGGAAAAACCTTAAAACAATTAATAAAAAAACGCGGAGCCTTAACTTTAAGTGAAGCTATCGATATAATGTTACAATTAACAGATGGTATTTCTCAAGCCCATGATAGTTATATTATTCATAGAGATTTAAAACCACAAAACATAATGATAAGGGAAGACGGAAGTATCAAAATTACTGACTTTGGTATTGCGATGGCCCTTAATTCAACTCAACTTACTCAAACTAATAGTGTAATGGGAAGTGTTCATTATTTACCACCTGAACAGGCAAGTGGTAAAGGTTCAACTATAAGAAGTGATATTTATTCAATGGGTATTTTGTTCTATGAACTATTAACTGGTAGTTTACCTTTTAAGGGAGATAATGCTGTTGAAATAGCTCTAAAACAATTACGTGATGAAATTCCAAGTATTAGAAAAAAGAATCCTGCTATTCCACAAAGTGTCGAAAATGTAATTTTAAAGGCTACTGCTAAAAATCCTAAAAATAGATATACTGATGCCAAAGAAATGCATGCTGACTTATTAACTGTATTGAATGATGAAAGAATGGATGAGAAAAAAATAGTATTCAAATATCCTGAACATGAGATAGATGACAATACTAGAAGTATAAAAATAGTAAAGAAAAAAACTGATGAAAAAATTAAAGAAACTACTGATGATACTACTTCTATTAATGATACGGATAAAGAAGATGATATTTCTCAAGAAGATGATGAAGTAATTGAAAAAGAATCTAAAAAAACAAATATTATTATTTGGATTTTAACAAGTATCATTGGTGTTGTTGTTTTAGTACTATTATCAATATTCCTAATTATTCCCACTATTACAAAGGTACCAGATGTAAAAATACCAGATTTACAAGGAAAGTCAGTAATAGAAGCCGAGGAACAATTAAAAAAGATAGGCTTTGAAGTAGCTGTTGAAACTAAAAAAGAAGAAAATGCCGATATTGAAAAAGGTAATGTTATAAAAACAGAACCTAAAGCTGGACGTAGTGTAAAAAAGGGAACAACTATCACCATTTATGAATCATTAGGTAAAGTTCTTTATGAAATAGAAGATTACACTGGTCTAAACTATATTGAAGTTCAAACACTTTTAGAAAAAGTACATAGTCTTAAAGTAACAGTTGAGAAAAAAGAAGTTGATAATGGTGATTATGATGAACAAGAAATTATAGATCAAAGCTTGGAAGTTGGTACCAAAGTTGTTGCTGGTGATGAAATAACTTTATATATTGCAGATATAGATAGTGGTTATCCCGATATGGTAGCCGACGGTTGGACAGTAGATGATGTTAAAGCTTTTTGTGATAAATACAAAGTAGTTTTAAATATTGACTATGAATCAACATCAGATTATGTAGAAGGAACTTTGATAAGTCAATCACGTTCACCAAAAACACCAATTGTTTCTGGGTCTACATTAAAAATAGTAGTAGCCCAAGCTCCAAATGAAAATGCATCAGGTGAACCACAAATAACTCCATCACCAACAGATGATTCTAGTAAAAAAACACAATAAAGGTAGGTAAATAATGAGAGGACAAATAGTTAAAATATTAAGTAACTTATATTTCGTAAATAGTAACGACAAAATATATCAATGTCATTCTAGAGGTAGATTTCGTAATGATAAAATAACTCCTGTCGTTGGTGATTATGTTATTTTTGATGCTAAAGAAAACTATATTTTAGAAATAGAAAAACGAAAAAATTATTTAGTTCGTCCTCTTGTCAGTAATATAGATCAAGGAATTATTGTAACTAGTGTAAAACACCCTGACTTTTCTAGTAATTTATTGGATAAGTTAATTACTGTTATGGAACACAACAATATCACTCCCATTCTTTGCTTTTCTAAATGGGATTTACTAACACCTGATGAAACTAAAGAAATGGAAAAAATAGTTAGTTATTATAATAGTATAGGTTATATAACTTTGAAAAATACTGAACTTACTAAATTAAAAGCACTATTAAGTAATAAGACAAGTGTATTTACTGGTCAAACTGGCGCTGGTAAATCAACTCTTATGAATAGTTTAGATAGTACCATTCATCTATTAACAGGTGAAATATCAGAATCCCTTGGTAGAGGAAAACATACAACTCGCCATGTTGAATTAATTGAAATGTATAATGGTAAAGTTTTAGATACACCTGGTTTTTCTTCACTTGATTTTAAAGATTTAAGCAAAGAAGAAATAAGAGATACTTTCATTGAATTTAACAATTATCCATGTAAATATAAAGATTGTATGCATACTAATGAAAGTGAATGTGAAGTAAAGAAAAACGTTTCAAATGGTAATATCTTACAATCAAGATATGAAAACTATATAAAATTTTTAAATCCTAAAAGGTAGGTG
>CAKPAQ010000077.1 GCA_934133015.1 uncultured Bacilli bacterium
ATTTAATCTTCCGGTTAAATCTATTTCAATTTTACCTTCAGGTGTTCTAACTACTCTAATTAGTTCTTGCTTTGGTAATTTTTCTTTAGTAACAGTACAAGTTCTTAATGGTATTTTTTTCATTATGCTTCTTCTCTAAAAACAATTCCAGTATTACTTGCTTGTTCAGTAGTTTTGATATCTATTTTATAATGAGTTAATTTAGAAGCAAGTCTAGCATTACTACCTTTTTTACCAATCGCAAGAGAAAAATTATCACCATCAGCTACTACCATAGCTTCTTGTTTTTTAGGATCCATGATAAGTACTTTTAAGTTTTTAGCTGGTGATAGAGCATTTTCAATAAATATTTGTGGGTCTTTATCATATTTAACAATATCTACTTTTTCACCATGTAATTCTTCTAGAATACGAGCTATTCTACTACCCTTTTCACCAATACAAGCACCAATTGGATCAATACGATCATTTTCAGAATAAACAGCAACTTTACTACGATTTCCAGCATCTCTAGCTACACTATATAAAAGAACACTTCCATCTGTTATTTCAGGTATTTCAAGTTCAAAAAGACGTTTTAAGAAACCATAATGAGTACGAGAAAGTAAGATAAATAAGCCCTTACTATTAGCATCTATTTTACTAACGTATACTTTTATTTGACTACCCATAGTTATTTTTTCACCAGGTATGCATTCTTTTTTAGGTAAGACACCATTACTACGTCCTAAGTTTATATAATAATTATCGGTATCTTCGAGTTCTACTGTTCCAATTAATAATTCATCTTGTTTATCACCAAGATCATTCATAATACTATTTCTTTCAGCTTCTCTTATCTTTTGGATTAAGACTTGCTTAGCTGTAGAAGTTGCGACTCTACCAAAATCATCTTTAGGAGTAATTTCAGTATCAATAGTATCTCCTATATTTAAAGTAGGATTAGTTTTTCTAGCCTCACTTAAAGAAATTTCAGTATCTAAGTCAATACCATCTTCATCAGTTTCTTCTTTATCATCTGCTACTACGGTTAAGTAAGAATAAACTTTAATATCACCAGTTGTTTTATCAATTCTAACTTTACAGTTTTGAAGACCTGTGCTTTTCTTATAAGCAGCCATAAGGGCATTTTCCATACCTTCAAAAATAATATTACGATCAATTCCTTTTTCTTTTTCTACAGTATCAACTGCTTTGATAAACTCTTTACCATTCATTATTCTACATCTCCTTTTTCTTTAGCATATACATCTAAAGTGTATGCTTCATCTATTAAGTCTAGTTTATCTAATATTGGATTTATTATTCTAGTAGCCATCACTACCTTATTTAGGGGTATAATTTCTTCACTATCTAAAACAATAGTTAGGGTATTTTCACCATCAACTTTTCCATAGGTAATATCATCAATGAAAAGATTCAAGCTATCTAATTTTTCCCCAATAGCGTTAATTATTTGTTCCTTCATACTTATTTAGTTCCTTTCCTTAATATTTTATTTTGATTTGATTGCATTAATTGATAAACATCATTAGCTGAATCATAATGTTCAGTTCTGTATTTTACATATTTTTCATCATTAGCTGATACTAACTTAGCATAAACTGAAACAGTATAGACATCTTCACCATTATCTGATTTACAATATACTTTATTGTTTTTAAAAGTAATTAAACTGCATCCTCTTATACAAGAATAATCATAATAGTCATCAGCTACTAATGTGTAATTAGGGTTAAACAATGTTATCAATTTTAATCTAAGATTACTTATTTCCATAATTTCCCCCAAACTAAACAAAATCGAGTGGTTTTTTTCCACTCGTTGTACTTAAATTATAACACAGTTTTTCAGTTTTACATACTATTTTTTAACTTTTATTATAAAATTATCTCTTTTTAGGTATTTTATGGTACTATAATTATAGATATTATTAGGAGGATTTGATATGGATATAATATTAAATAGTATTATTTTTTCGTTAATATTTACACTTACCCCTATTTTAGTTATTTATTATAAAGGTGGTAAATGCAAGTATTTAAGTTCAATTATTTGGGGGATTATTTCGTTAGTGTTAAATATTTTAATACTTAGAGCTACAAAAATAGAGATAAATATGATTGCTTGTATTTCTACAACTATTGTGGCAACCTTAGTAAATATTGGGATTATTAAGGAAAGTATTAATTCTAAGAAGTTTTTAAAATTATTAATTGTGTTATGCTTGTTTTTCTTTTCTTCAATATTTCAATTAATACCTATTCGTTTGTTTAATATGGATACTAAAAATATAAGTAGTGCCCAAGATGTATTATTAACTGCTTTTTCTGATTTAGTAATTATTATGATATTGGCTTATATGTATCGTAATGAAATAAAAAAGCAGTTTAATGATTTTACTAAAAATTTAAATAAATATGCTGATACAGCCTTTAAATATTGGTTAATTGGGTTAGGTGTCATGGTTATATCTAATTTAATAATTAATTTTTTCATTCCTAGTGCCAGCGCTAATAATGAGCAACAAGTTCAACAAATGATTCATAGTATTCCTTTAGTTTCTATTTTTTGTATAGGTTTTCTAGCACCAATGATTGAGGAAATCATTTTTAGAAAAGCATTCTTCGATGCATTCAATAAGAAATGGGTATTTATTTTAGTATCTAGTTTGGTGTTTGGATCACTACATGTTGTTTTATCTTTGACTAGTCCTTGGGATTTATTATATATAATTCCATATACTGCTTTAGGTATGTCATTTGCATTTACTATGGCTAAAACTAATAATGTTTTTCCATCTATGCTTGTTCATATGTTCCATAATACTTCACTTACAATTGTATCAATAGTTGGTACTACAAAAGCATTTATGGTGATGTTTCTATGATAACTAGAAGTGAAAAAAATGAAAAAATCAGGCAAGAATTAATCGATGAAGAAAAGAAAAAGAAAAGAAAGAAAATTATTATTAGAATTCTAATTATTTTAATAACGATTATAGCTATTATTGGTTTAATCCTTGGTTATATGAGATTTATTGGTACTAAAGGGTTAGAAGTTAGAGAATATAAAGTAGTTAATAATAAGTTACCTGATAGTTTTCATGGTTTTAAGGTCGTACAATTTTCTGATTTACATTATTTATCAACTGTTAATAAAAGTGATTTAAAAAATATTATTAATAAAATAAATAAGTTAAAGCCTGATATTGTTGTATTTACAGGTGATTTAATTGATAAAGATGCTAATGTAACTGATAATGATATTTCGGATGTTGTTGAGTTATTTAATAAAATAAAAGTTACGACAGGAATGTATGCAGTTAAAGGTAATCATGATTATTCTAATAATTATTTTGATATTATTTTTAATCAAACTAATTTTAAGGTATTAAATAATACTTATGATTTAATTTATTACCATAGTACTTCCCCTATTTTAATAACTGGTGTTGGTAGTGCAATTAAGGGTGATATGGATTTAGGAAGTAGTTTTAGTTATAATGAAACAGACAATATATATACTATTTTCTTACTACATGAACCTGATAATATAGATAAGGCAATTAGTACTAATAGTGTTGATTTAGCTTTAGCTGGTCATTCTCATAATGGACAGATAAGACTTCCTAAGATTGGTTCTCTTGTTAAAAATAAGGGGGCTCGAAAATATGATCAAGATTATTATAGGATTGGTAAAACTGATTTATATATTTCAGGTGGGATTGGAACAAGTATTTTTAAATTACGTTTCTTTACAAGACCTAGTATAAATATTTATCGTTTAGTTGAAAAGTAATTGAAAAATTACTTTTTTTATGAAAAAAATAGAACTATTTGACTAATTCTACTTTTTCAAAATAATAACTATTTTCATTCTTTTTAAAGGTATATTTGTAGGTATTTAATTGATCTTTATATTTTTCAATACTATATTGATTGGTTGTTCCTATCAATTCTTTTTCGTTAATATCTTTAAAAATGTTATAAACTACTTTTTTAGTATCAAGATCGTATTCAGTAGTAACAAAACCTACTTTTTCATATACTTCTACTATATTATTTGTATCATCTGTCTTAATTATTTCAGAAATAATAGTACTATTTTGGGTACTATCACAGTCATCGCAATCTATTTTTTCTTCACTATATATTTTACTGTCTCTATCATATATAAAGGAAGTATAACTTATATTATTACCAGTGATAGATTGATGATTATATTTTACGTTAGGACCAAAAATCGAGTTTAATGCATTTTCTACATCCTTAGCTTTTATTTCAATATTACCAGTTAGTTTTTTATCAGTTATTACTTTTCTAATAGCCATATATATTTTTATATTGTTAGAAATACTATCAGTAGTCATTTTATCTTTTTTATAGAAATAACCATAATATTCATCAGGTAAATCACTTAGTTTAAGATAACTGATAATGTCATAATAATTATATTTCTGAGTTTCACGGTTTTCTAAAACATCTTTTTTAGAATCTTTTTTTAATACAATAGAAAGAATAATCGCTATGATGATTAGTAAAAGAATAAGTCCACCAATTAAAAATTTTTTGTTTTCAAATATTTTTTTCATTTTCTCCTCCATATTATATATTTCTATTTTAGCATCTTTTTCACAAAAAAAATAGACAAAAGTCTATTTTAATATTGTTTACCCCAGTAAACTAATTTATCAGCGTCTTTACCACAACATACGCATTTTCCAGTTTGACCTTGCATACCAAATGGCATACATCTTGAAGTTACACCTGCTTCTTCTTTGATAATGTCCTCACATTCTCTACTTCCACACCACATAGCTTTAATGAAACCATTTTCATTTGCTGATAGTTCTTTCATTTCTTCTAGTGTTTTAACTTCTTTAGTCATTTCATCGCGTCTAATTTTAGCTCTTAAATACATATTGTTTTGGATATCT
>CAKPAQ010000078.1 GCA_934133015.1 uncultured Bacilli bacterium
ATGACAGTAGTTTCAATGAATTATTTATTAGAAGCAGGTGTTCATTTTGGACATCAAAAAAGAAGATGGAATCCAAAAATGAAGGAATACATCTTCACAACTCGTGATGATATTTATATTATCGATTTACAAAAAACAGCAAAGAAAATTGAAGAAGCTTACAAAGCTTTAAAAGAAATCGCACTTAATGGTGGTAAAGTATTATTTGTAGGTACTAAAAAACAAGCTCAAGAAGCTGCAGAAGAAAATGCTGCTAGAACTAACATGTATTTTATTAATGAAAGATGGTTAGGTGGTACTTTAACTAATTTTAAAACTATTCGTTCTAGAATTAGAAGACTTGAAGAAATCGAAAAGATGGAACAAGACGGAGTATTTGATTTATTACCTAAAAAAGAAGTTATTGGTATCAAGAAGGAATACGAAAAATTAAATAAAAACTTACGTGGTATTCGTGATATGAAAAAACTTCCTGATGCATTAGTTATTGTTGATCCTCGTAAAGAAGAAATCGCAATTAAAGAAGCTAGAATATTAGGAATTCCTGTATTTGGTGTAGTTGATACAAACTGTGATCCTGATATGGTTGATTATGTAATACCTGGTAATGATGACGCTGTAAGAAGTGTTAAATTAATGATTGGTGTTTTAGGAAACGCTATTGCTGAAGCTAATGGTAATGAAATAATCGATTATTTAACTGAAGATGATAAAAAACCAGCTAAAAACAAAAAAGAAAATACAACTGAAAAAGAAACAGTAAAAGAAGAAAAGAAAGCTGAACCTAAAAAAGAGGTAAAAAAAGAAGTTAAAGAAGATATCGATTTAACTAAATTAACAGTAGCTGAATTAAAGAATATGGCAAAAGATAAAGGTATTGAAGGATATACTTCAATGAAAAAAGCTGAATTAGTTGAAATTTTAAGTAAATAATAATTTAATAAGGAGGATAATATGTTTAGTGCTAGTGACGTAAAAGATTTAAGAGAAAGAACTGGTGCCGGAATGATGGATTGTAAGAAAGCCTTACAAGAAACTAACGGTGACATGGATCAAGCAATAGATTGGTTAAGAGAAAAAGGAATAGCTAAAGCAGCAAAAAAAGAAGGAAGAATTGCTGCTGAAGGAACTACTAAAATGTTAGTAGATGGAAACAAAGCTATTATACTTGAAGTTAACTCAGAAACTGACTTTGTTGCTAAAAATGAGAAATTTGTATCATTTGTTAATAATTTAGCAGAAGTTGTTATGGATAGTGATGCTACTGATATGGATAGTGCTATGAAAGTTGCTACTGCTGATGGTAGTGTATCTGATATGATAGTTAACGCTATTAGTCAAATTGGAGAAAAAATTAGTTTTAGAAGATTTCAAAAAGTTGTTAAAACTGATAGCCAAGTATTTGGTACATACTCACATATGGGTGGTAGAATTGCTACATTAGTAGTATTAGAAGGTGCTAATGAAGAAGTAGCTAAAGATGTAGCTATGCATGCTGCTGCTATGAATCCTGCTTACTTAAACGCAAGCGAAGTACCTGCTGAAGTACTTGATCGTGAAAAAGAAATTATGAAAGAACAACTTATCAATGAAGGTAAACCTGCTGATAGATTAGAAGGAATCCTAGTTGGTAAAGTTAATAAATACTATTCAGAAGTTTGTTTAGAAAATCAAATCTTCATCAAAGCTGAAAACAAAGAAACTGTTAAAGACTATGTTAAAGCTAATGGTGGTGAAATTGTTTCTATGATTCGTTATGAAGTTGGTGAAGGAATCGAAAAGAGACAAGAAAACTTTGCTGAAGAAGTTATGAATCAAATAAATGGTTAAAAAGATGTTTATTTACATCTTTTTTCTTTATTTTTCTTGATACTTATTAATATTATAAGTATAATATATAAGTATAGGAGAGGGAATATAATGAATGAAATTATTGAATTAACTAAAATAAATATGGAGAAATCTCTTGAAAACTTAGATAAGAGATTTAATACTGTAAGAGCAGGTCGTGCTAATCCTAGTAGTTTAGATGGTATTAGTATTGATTATTATGGTAGTCAAACTCCATTAAAACAACTTGCGACTATTTCAGTACCAGAAGCAAGACAATTATTAATTAAACCATTTGATAGAGGTTGTTTAGCTCATATAGAAAAGGCAATTTTTGAATCAAACTTAGGTTATACACCAAATAATGATGGTGAGACAATTCGTATTATTATACCAATGTTAACTGAGGAGCGAAGAATTGAACTTACTAAACAAGTAAAAGCTATGGCTGAAGATGCTAAAGTCGCAATTCGTAATATTAGACATGAAGCTAATGAAGATATTGAAAAAGAAGAACTATCAGAAGACGAAAAGAAAAATTTAACTAATCAAGTACAAGATTTAGTAAATCAATATAATAAAAAAATAGAAGAAAAAATGAAAGAAAAAGAACAAGAGTTAATGACAGTTTAATTATTATTCTTTACTTTCAAATTAAAATATTATATAATTTAGACATATTTAAATTGTTGATGAAGAAGTAGTAATAAGATCCTTTATTTAGAGAGAACTTGTGGTTGGTGGAAGCAAGAAAATAAAGTCTTATGAATTCACCTTTGGAATTCTAGCTAAAACTAGACGTTACTTGCGTTATAAAGATAAAGATGCATAGTTCTTACTATGAATTAAGGTGGTACCGCGATCATTCGTCCTTATTGGATTAATGATCTTTTTTTTGGAGGTAAACAATGAAGTTATTTAAAAAAGCAATATTGGTAATACATGGCTTTAGTGGTAGCTTGGCAGATAATGAAATGTTAGTTAATCAATTAGAAACTAATAATTCATTTGATGTATATGCTTGGACTTTACCAGCTCATGAAAAATATGTTATTAATAAAGTTAAATATCATGATTGGGTTGAAAGTGTAGATAAACAAATGACCTTTTTGTTAAGTCATGGCTATAGAAAAATATATGTAGTAGGTCATAGTATGGGTGGAGTTTTAGCTACTTATTTAGGAGCTAGATATAAACAAATAAAAAAGATAGTTTTATTATCTCCAGCTTTTAATTATCTTAGTTTTAATCAATATAAACAAGATATTAAAGATTTTAGTATTATAAAGGATGAATATTCTTCATATGGTAATTTCTTTCATAAAATGATGAAAATACCATTTCCAACAATGTTACAATTTACTAAATTAGTAAAAGAATATAGAGATTATATAAAAGATATTAAACAAGAAGTTTTAGTGCTGCATGGTACAAAGGATGAATTAGTTCCTTATGAGACAATTGATTATATAAAAGAAAATATAGGAAGTAAAAATACTTTTTATACAACTATAAATAATGGTAGACATGTTCTTTTAAGAGGAGAAAAAAAAGAAGAATTAATAAAATATATTGAGGCATTTTTAATAGGAGGAAGAAAATGGAAACAAATGAAAAAATCAGAATTTTAAAAGAAGAAATAGATAAAGATATTTTAAATGTTAAAAATCTTAAAGATGTACAAGATTTAAAGGTTAAATATTTAGGTAAAAAAGGATTGGTTACGGAACTTTCTAGTAATATGAAGGAATTAAGTCCTGAAGAGAGAAAAGCTTTGGGATTACTTACTAATGAAATTAGAAACTATGTTACTGATAAAATAAATACTAAAGAACAAGAATTAAAAGATATTGAATTAAAAGAGAAATTAGAAAAAGATACAATTGATATTAGTTTACCTAGTAAAAAATTAAGAAGAGGTACTCGTCATCCATTTAATAGAATTATTGAGGATGTTGAAGATTTCTTTGTATCAATGGGATACGATGTGGTAGATGGGCCTGAAGTTGAAACAGATGAAAATTGTTTTCAAAGATTAAATGTACCTATTGGACATCCAGCCAGAGATGCACAAGATACATTCTATATTGATGTTGATTATTTACTTAGAACACAAACTTCTAGTGTTCAAGCTCGTACTATGCAAGCTAATAAAGAAAAAACACCTATTCGTATGATTTGTCCTGGTAAAGTATATAGACGTGATGATGATGCGACTCATTCACATCAATTTGGACAGGTAGAAGGATTAGTAATTGATAAAGATATTTCTTTAGCAGATTTAAAAGGAACATTAGAATTGTTTGCTAAAAAGATGTTAGGTGAAAATACAAAGGTACGTTTTAGACCTTCATTCTTCCCATTTACAGAACCAAGTGTAGAAGTTGATTTATCATGTTTTAAATGTGGTGGTAAAGGTTGTGCTTTATGTAAACAAACTGGTTGGATAGAAGTATTAGGTGCTGGTATGGTTCATCCTAATGTGTTGGAAATGAATGGATATGATCCTAAAGTTTGGTCTGGATTCGCTTTTGGTACAGGGTTAGATCGTTTTGCGATGTTTAGATATTCAATTCCAGATATTCGTTATTTATATACAAATGATATAAGATTTTTAGAACAATTTGATAGAAAGGATGAAGAAAATGAAATTAAGTAGAAAATTCGTTAGTGATTATGTAGATTTAGATAAAGATATAAAACAAATAGCTGATGATATGACTAGTATTGGTAATGAATATGATTCATGTGAAAAATTGATACCAGCTACTAAGTTAGTAATAGGTCAAGTAGTTGAATGTATAGATCATCCTGATAGTGATCATTTACATGTTTGTAAAGTTGATGTAGGAAATGAGATTCTTCAAATTGTTTGTGGAGCTCCTAATGTAAGAGAAAATATTAAAGTAATAGTTGCTTTAGATGGAGCAAATTTACCTGGTGGTAATATAAAGAAAGGTGTAATACGCGGAGTTGAATCTAATGGTATGTTATGTTCAATGGCTGAACTTGGACTTGATCATAAGTTTTTGACAGAAAAGGATGTAGCTGGTATCCATGAATTACCTGATGATGCAGTTGTTGGAGAAGATCCTATTAAGTA
>CAKPAQ010000079.1 GCA_934133015.1 uncultured Bacilli bacterium
AAATATTGTTTTCAAAATTATTAAGTCGTTTTTTTGAAAAGTATACAGCAATTAACAAAATACTATAAAACAAACTAGTAATGGTAAAAAACATATTATAATTCATATAGCCACCCACTTATTATATAAGTTCATTATAAAAAGAAAAAGATAAAAAAGCAATTAAATTTTGCTAATTTATCTTTTAATATTTAATTCTTTTTACTTGCCTACTTTCGCTTTGAATTTTTTCATTTATTTCCTTAGTTTTATGGTAATCAATTTTACCATTTTTTGTGTGCAAGATATTGTCTACAAAAATAAAATTATCAGGAACATACTCTGGTTTTAAATTATCAACACATAGTTTTTTTATTTTCTCTATTAATAACTCAGAATCATAATTTTCATATTCTTCATTAAGTTCAATATTAGTCCATGGAATTTCACCTTGGTTATGTTCTAAATCTTTAACTCCGATTACTATACAATCTTTAACAGCTGGATGATTTTTGATTACTTTCTCAATTACATATGGTGAAATATTTTCTCCTGTATATAATGGAATTATATTAGAATACCTTCCTTCATAGAACATAAAGCCATCAGCATCCATTCTAACTTTATCATGAGTTCTTAAGTACTTTGTGCCATCTAGTTCAATAAATAATTGACTATTGTCATTTTGATTATTAGCATAGCCTATTGTCATACTACTGCTATGAATTAATAACTCACCAGCATTACCAGGCATTACTCTCTTCAAAGTATTGGGGTCAATAATAGCTACATCTACATACGGAAATGGAATTCCAATACTGTCTTCTTTATAAGCATTAGGAAAATTAGTAACAGCTGGACCAGTATTTTCTGTTAATCCATATCCCTCAGTAACATTTATAAAACAGTTATGCTTTTTAAGTTCAGAGATACACTCATTTTTAGAAACTTGATTGTATCTGCCACCACCAGTAGCTAACGTGTGTATATGACTAGCATCGTAATGTTTACGTTTCATTAACTCCTCTTTAATTTTATCAGCATCATCAGTACCAGCACCTATATGATTAATTTTATTTTTCATAACCATTTTAGCAGTCATTTCTGGATTATATTCTGGTTGAATATAATTAATTAGTCCCAATGAATGAGCTGTTCTTTGCAAAGATAAACCATATATTAAATGTACTGGCGTTGGAGATAAAAATCTATCTTGTCTATTAAATGTAAATGTACTATTACGATATTGTTCTGATATTGAATTCATATTGCCGTTAGTTATAATAACTCCTTTACTAAGTCCATTTGAGGTACCACTAGTATGAGCAATAGAAAATATAGAACCGCTTTTATATTCAATAGGGTTGTTTATTATTCCAACTCTATCAGAGTAATTTATGAAATCCTGCCATTTAATAAAGTCTTTATTAATATTTACCTTTTTCATATTTAAATTAACTATACTCTTCATAATTAAATTCATGTAAGTAGTAATATCAGTAACTACTACTGTCTTGACATTAGTTTTGTCAATAATAGCCTCTAGATTTTCTGAGAAAGCATCCATAACTATCATCATTTTACAATTAACCTCATTTAAGTAAGAAACAAGTTCCTCATCTTTAGCACGTGGATCAAATATAGAAGGAATTGCTCCAATGTATGATAATGCATCAATAAAAGCAAATGTTTCAATACTATTAGGAGTACTAACAGCTACATAATCATTAGGCTTTATGCCACAGTACTGTAATGATGCAACTAATTTATAAACAATATTTTTATAATAATCACCATAAGTTATTTTTGTTCCAAAAAAGTTATATGCTATGTCATTAAGATTGCCTCTATTATTATCATATCCATATTGAAACACTGTTTTACCAACTGATGGATATGATAAAATATTATCTTTAGAAAAAAATTTTAAATATGGCTTGTCCAATGTGGGATCACCAGTTAGTTTATCGGTAATATTATTCAAGGAAATATCTCTTAATAATAAATTTTGATCTATTTTAGCTAAAATCACTTTATTCATATTTAACCTCTTTCTATTTCTAATACTGCTTGAAATTAGGCATATTGTAACACAAAGTTTACTTTTTGTCAATTTCGGTATTTGTAGAATAGTATTTTGTATCATTTAATTTAATATTTATGATAAAGAAGTTTCTTCTAATTTTAATGCTCTTTCATTAAAATATTTAGCTAATGCCTCTAGTAATTTACTATCTGTTACTTCTGATAATAAATTTTCTCCATTTACAATTTTCTCTTCCATGATAGAAAATTCTTCAGTTAGATTATCAGAATCATCTAATTTGCTCATCATAAAATAGCTTCTTTGATTATAATTACCTTGATCCATTATCATATAAATTATGATAAGCTTTTATTTTATCAGGTGATGTAAGTACATCAAAATCAAAGGTTTGATATAAAGCATTTTTTAGATTAAAATGATTTGTACTTTCTCCTTCTTCATATTTACTAAATTCTTGTTCTGCTTGATTAAAACTACATCCAGTATTTGAAAAAGCAATTAGTATGGCAGCACAAAAAGTACCTATTTTGTAATTTAATTTCTTTCTTTGCATTTTTTGAATCTGACTTGATTCTTCTACACTAATAATCTTTTTCATCTGTACTTTTCTTATAATGCTACTTAACTATATAGTAACAAATCTATTATATATTTTCAATTATTTTAATACATTTACTAATTCATTTTGATAAACAATAATTTCTTCATGAAGAGCCCTAGTCATAGATACGTATAATAATTTCATATCGTACTGATTATTAATATCAAAAATATCATTATCTGCTTTATTAATAATTACACTATCAAATTCTAAACCTTTAGATAAACTACTAGTTATAGAACAAATACCACCCCTGTATTCATTACTTTTGGTGGTAATTAGAGTAATATCTAGTTCTTCTTTTAATTCTTCATATACATTGTTAGCATCTTCTTCGGTTTTACTAATAATCGCTATTGTTTCATAATTAGTTTTTAATAAACGTTTTACTAAATCTAACAGATTACCATTTTTAATATAATCTATTTTTTTACCATGACGAACAACAGCTGATGCTTCTGTTAAGCCTAAATACTTATTGATTTTATTAGCTTCTTCCATGATTTCAATAGTAGTACGATAACTTTTAGATAATATTTTTAAGTTATCAGAATAATCTAAGTTTATTAATTTATTCCAATCTTCTATTGTACGATATTCATAAATAGTTTGAGCTAAATCGCCAAAAACACTGCATGTTGCATTTTTCATTATCTTCTTAATAGTAACATAGAAAAATTCCCCATAATCTTGGGCTTCATCAATAACAACTTGTCTTATCTTACTATAATCGCAGCAACCAACAATTCTATATCTTAAATAAAGTAAACCTATCAAATCTTCATAACAGATTTGATTTTTATTTAATGTTACATAAGTATCATTAGAACAATAAGTAGAAAATTTATTTAATAAATCAAGATAAAGAGAAGAAGTTTTCTCATTTACTATTTTAAAATACTTTTTAATTATATGACTACAATTACACTTAATTTCTGTTCTTAATTTTTCTCTTATTTCAGATAATTCTACTATTTTCTTTATATCTTTAGTATTTTTTAGTAATTCATCTATATAAAAATTAGCTGAGATTAGAATTTTATCTTGGTAGTCTTTGATATACTTAATAATTAATGGTATAGTTCTTTCTACTTTATCTAATAAGAATAACGTATCTTTACTAGCTTTACGATAAAAGTTTAAAATTATTTTTCTAGGTATAATTGAAAAACCAAACATTTCTAAATCATTTTCTGGTATGATTTTTTCTTCTAGATTTTTTATATAATTATCTAATATTTGTTGATATTCTAAACTCATTTTGAATTTTGTAAGGATAGTGTCAGTACTATCTGATAATTTTATTTTTTCATTTAAATAATCGCAAGTAAACTCAAGTAAGTCATATTCACCTACTCCATTTACATCTAAATCTGGTAAAACATTAGATATATAATTAACAAAAAACTTATTAGGTCCAAGAATCATATATTGACTAACATCTATTTTATCCTTATTTTGATAAACTAAGTAAGCAATTCTATGTAATGCTACTGTTGTTTTACCAGAACCAGCTACTCCTTGAACAATAACATCATAATCAATTGGTTCTCTGATAATTGCATTTTGTTCTTTTTGAATAGTTGATACAATATTTTTTAAACGACTATCATTATTACTAGATAAATATGGTTTTAATAGTTCATCACTAGCTACAGTTTCAACATCTTGATAACTAATTAGTTGTCTTTTTTCTATGTCATATTGTCTTTTTAATGATAAATTTCCTGAAATAATTCCTTCTGGAGCATGATAGCTGCATTCACCAATTTCACTATCATAGTATAATGATGCGATAGGTGCGCGCCAATCAACAGTAATAATTTTGTTATCTTCATTCATAGTACCTATTTTACCAATATAACAAATATCTAATTGGTTGGTTTCTTTATCAGTAAAATCAATTCTAGCAAAATAAGGCTTTTCAATATTAACTTCTAAGGTATGTTGTCTATTTTCAAGTTTATTAAGTAGTGAAACTATAGTATCAATATCATGACTATAATTTTTCTTAGTAACTTGTTGTTTAACCTTATTTTCTGCTATTAAATTTTCAAATTCAGTAACTACTTCTTTTAACTTTTGTTCTTCTTCTTTCATACTATCACCTACTGCAAAAAGATATACCTAAGTGTATCTAGTATATCTTTACATTTTAATATTTATAGCTTCGTTTTTATCTTTTTCTGATTCATAATTTTTTAATACTGAATCTAAAAACATTAACTTTATGGATAACTCTGCTGTTAGTTCGGTAATTGGATCACTTGTTTTACCAATAGATACCATACTTCTAGGA
>CAKPAQ010000080.1 GCA_934133015.1 uncultured Bacilli bacterium
ATAGTGTAATTGATGAAAATGATTATGTTTTATTAAAAAGTATTTTATTAGGCTTATCATCTAATGAATCTAAAAAATATTCTTCTGATTTGTCTACTATGGAACAAGAAAATAGAACTTATTATGTTTATGATGCTAAGACAGGAAATAAAAAAGATAATAGAACATATACTCTCTCTCGTGTATCAAATATAAATACAACTTCAAGTACATCAAACATATCTACTTGTGATATTATTGGTTCAGATGAGAGAAAACTTGAATCAGGTTATAATGGGATTGTAAGACTCACTTATTCTAAGGGAAATTCTGAAGGAAAATGTACAGGTGTTGTGGTTGATAATCATACAATACTTACTGTGGCACATGGAATGTATGATGGTGATTTAGAAAAAGGAATAAGAAACTTAGAAATTCTTTTTTATGATGAAACTAATCATGTTACAAATTTTGAAGTTAGTCCTAAAGAAGTACATATTCCTACTTCTTATATTAATAACTATGATGATTTAAATGATTTTAGTTTTGAAAAATATGACTATGCTTTAATTACTGTTGAACAAGACCTTAGTGACTATATTAATTTTAATGTAGGTATTGCAAGTACTTATATTTCAGCTAATAATTATGACTTCTATTCTACCGGTTTTGCAAATAGTTATTTTGATGGAACTTCTGGACAATTTGTTAATAGAAAAACTACTGGAAGTGGAAAAATGAGGTCAGTAAATAAATATAATATATATTATACTATAGATACAAGTAGTGGATATAGTGGTGCTCCAATATATTTAGATGTTAATGGTTCAAAAACTATTGTTGGCATTAATACATATGGTTTATATGACCATGATTATCATAGTAATTATAACCATGGTACGCGTATAACTACTGATATTTTGCATTTTATATATAACAATAATAACTTATCTTATTAAGGAGTGTGTTTTGTATGAAAAATCTTAAGAAAATTTTAAGTTGTGTAATGGCAATTGCAACTTTAGGTTGTATGTCATCTATTAGTGCTTATGCAGAATTTGGTGTTCCATTATTAAAATATGATACTATTGAAACTAGTTTTGTAGGTAATGATATAAAAAATGTTGAATATACTGATGATGCAACATTAATAATATTAAATAATGGTGATACTTACTCTTTACCTAAAGGTTGTGTTGATGGTATTTTCTATAATGTCGCTGAAAATAAAATTGATTCAACTGGTGAAGGAAATTTAGTTGCTTATTGTGTTAATGTTAAAGTTTTAAATCAAGATGGTGAATATTATGCAATATTACCTAGTGGTAATAAGATAACTGATATTAATGGAATATCAAAAGTTCAAGCTGTATACGATTTAAACAATAAGTATATAGGTTATAGAGTTGATTATATGGGTGGAGAAGATGGCTCTTTTTCAAATGTTATGAGTGATAGCTTAACTATCGGTGAAAGCGAGAACAAACCAATAACAGAATTTACTGTCGGTGATAGCACATTCCCAAGAGGTGATATCAACTTAGATGGCAAGGTAAACACTGTAGACTTACTTATGCTTAAAAAGTATCTACTAGGCTTAATGGAATGGTAGTTTAAAAACTTAATATAATATAAAAATAAATCTAGGAACTTTCCTAGATTTATTTTATTATGTTATAAAACATTTTTTTAAAAGCCTTAAAGAAATCCATTTTTTGAACATCATTAGAGGCTATTAAGTCAGTTTTATAAATCATAGTATCATCTATATAGAAACAAACTTCTCCTAACCTTTGATTTTTTTTAATCGGAGCTACTACATATTCTGGAATAAACACTACATTTTCTATATCGTTTGAACCTTTAGACACCGTTATAGATTTTAAATCTTTAGGTTCTACTAAGATAGCGAAATCTGTACCACCTTTAACTTTTAAAGGCTTCATTAATTCCGATGAAAAAGATGGCTCAGCCGTTACATAAGAGTTAAATCCTTTATTTAAGAGTTTTTTAGCAGTTTTAAAAAGATAATCTTTACTTTTACAGTTTAAAACTACCGTTAAATATGATGTATTATCTCTTTCAGCAGATGCTATTATACAATAATTATCGTCACCTAGATGACTAGCTTTAATACCAGTTAAGCCATCGTAGGTTCTAGTTAGATAGTTTTCGTTTACTAATTCAGTAGAGCCATCTCTTAGATAGTCCATATATGTTGACATAATTTCATATAAAAAGTTATACTTTAATATTTCGCAACCTAAAATACCCATATCGTAGGCAGTGGAATATTGAGAGGTATCATTGTAGCCACATACGTTTGTAAAGTAAGTGTTATCCATGCCTAAAGATTTTGCTCTATCGTTCATTAAAGATACACATTCGGTTTCGCTACCCCCAAGATATTCTGCTAATACTATAGTACTATCATTGGCGTTACCTATTAGAGTAGCTTTTAATAAGTCTTTAATTGACATTTTTTCCCCTTGAAGTAACCATATAGTAGCACCCTCCTTACCTTGAGCGTTTGCAGATGCTATAAGTTGTGTATCCAAGGTTATATCCCCTATAGATATCTTTTCTGCTATTAATAAAGCTATCATTACTTTGTTTAGAGTTCCTACCTGTAACCTTACATTAGAGTTACTCTCCTCTAGCACTTGCTTAGATGATGTTTCCATTAGTATAGCATAGTTTTCAATAACTTCCTCAGTAGAATATACTTCCATATTACTGCATATACTTGAAGTTAATATAATTGTTGATATAATCATACATATAAATTTTTTCATATAAAATCTCCTTATAAGATATTATATTGTATATTCTATTAAAGTATGTTATATAAAAAAAGAAGATACATTAAAATGTATCTTCTAAAGTATATATTGTTTTTAAACTACCATTCCATTAAGCCTAGTAGATATTTTTTAAGCATTAGTAGGTCTACAGTGTTTACCTTGCCATCTAAGTTGATATCTCCTCTTGGGAAAGTGCTATCACCTACAGTAAACTCAGTTTTTGATTTCTCATCAAGTCCAGGACCAGCACCTTGAGCAAGTAGTATATCTTCTTTAGAATCATAAATTATATTAGTACTCATATGAGGAAAATATATTGTGAAAAAACAACTACCACCATTATTTTCATCAAAAGTAATAGTTTTTTCCACAATAGATTTATCAAAAGTTTCATCTACTTTATTAAAAATTGGAGCATATCCAGCCTCCACATCAATACCTGATAAAAAATACTCTTTTCCATTTGGAAAAACAAGAAGTACTTTTGGTACATTAGTTACATCTGGAATTTCTATTTTCTTCTCTACTACAGCAGTAACACTTGAAACATTTGCACTAGCACTTAAAGGCACTGCAGATACACAACATAAAGTTGAAACTGCCATTATACAAGCTAAAACTTTTTTTAAATTTTTCATATAAAATACACCCCTTAAATAAATTATAAATTTTCATTATTATATAAAAATTGTAAAATATCAGTGGTAATACGTGTACCCAAATTATATCTAGATTTAGTTGGATCTAATCCATCTTGATAAGTAAATAACGCAATTGCAGTTTTAAATCCATTTGAATCAATGTATACTGGACCACCACTATCACCACCAACACAATCATTATTGAAATATACTAAATAAGGTGTTATTGGTGAACTAGTAGTTAAAGTACCTTCACAACTATACCTTGTTCCAAAAGTTTCTTTTTTACTATCTTTACCACCAAAACCCATGGCATAAAACTTAATATTAGGATTTTGAGTTATAACATCAGTTCTCAACACACCTAAATCAAAATTAATATATTGACTAAGATCTTGTTCAACTGTAATTAAACCATAATCATAATTTACATATAATGAATCATCATTTGTTGTATCATTATCATAATTTCTAACATATTCATATGGTATATGACATGAAATAGGGGTTGCAGAAATAGAAGTATCTTCATCATTATAGTCATCATAAAAATGAATTTGTAAATTACTTACACCTTTATGATTATCTTCATCATATAAACAATGTCCTGCAGTAAGTATGGTATGATCATCTACAATAAAACCTGTACCTGTACCCGCAGAACTAGTTAATTTTACGACACCTTTAAAACCATTTTGTACTTTTCTATCGTTTTTTCCAATTATATAACGTGTAGAACTAGTACTAATTGCTGGAACATCATTCTTATAAAGCCAATATGAATCAATTTGATTGCCTTTTAAATCAAAAACACAATATTTTCTACTTTCTTGTTTAGGTAAAGATTCAGTGCTTTTTGATGGTATTAATTTTTCTTCATTTAATCCTAAGTTAATATTTTTTAATATAGTTAAATCATTTTGATTAATAACGCAATCTTGATTTACATCAAGACGTTCTGCCATAACACCATCTTGAGAAGAAACTTTACCATGTAAAAAGTTATTCAAAGCTAAAACATCAGATGAATTTACAATTCCATCGCCATTAACATCACCTTTTTGATATTGAGTAGCTGCGTTAGCACTTAAAGGCATAACAGAGATGCACATAGTAAGTGCTGAAATACCTGCGATTACAGTTTTTAATAATTTATTCATTTTAAAAGACTTCCTTTCTGTCATGATTTAAAAATAACTTTTGTTGATATATACTAGAATAGTAACTTTTAACTAGTATTTAAGATTACTATTCTATAAGATATATCTAAAAGGTAGTACATAATTTATTGCCTATAAATAGAGTATCACAAAAATATAGAAATGTCAATAGTTTATTGAAAATTTTCTTAAAAATATTTTTGCCATGATTTTTTATAATCATCTATATATATAACTCTGCAAGTGGGGAAAATGTTACAAAAAATTTTAAAAAAATTTGAGTTCT
>CAKPAQ010000081.1 GCA_934133015.1 uncultured Bacilli bacterium
GTAGTACCACTTCTACTAAAACCTGGAATTAAAGCAAATATTTGACTGCATCCAATTATAATAGCATCCTTAAAAGTCATTTGTTTAAAACCTTTAGTTTGTTTAGAATAACGATCAGCTAAATATATTATAATTCCCATAACTATAAGTGCTAAAGCAATTAGAATGAAATTACTACGAACTATATTTTCAATAGTACTTTCAAATAAAACACCAGCAAGAGCTGCTGGAATAGTAGCCCCTACTATATACCAAAATATTTTACCTTCATCATCTTTTATTCCCTTAGTAATTCCTTTAGTAAACATACACCAAAAATCATTAAAGAAATAAATAACTATAGCTAACAACGTTCCAAAATGTAAAGCTATATCAAATGCTAAGGCAAAGTCCTCAGTTATTACTGAAGCACCCAACCCAAACAAATCTCTAAATATGATTAAATGAGCACTTGATGATATAGGTAAAAACTCAGCAATTCCCTGAATAATAGCTAATAAAATTACACCTAAATCCATTATTTTTCACCCAACCTATATCCAACGACTATACCAATCACTAAGAAAACTATCCCAATAATAACTTGAACTAAATCAAAACTAATATTACCAAGTTCATTGAAAACAGATATTGGAATGGCAGGAACACTAGCAATTATAAAACCAATTACGCCAAAATAAGTTTTACTTTCATATTTATTAAGTAAGAACTCAATTAATTTAGATACTAATACTATACCAACTAATACTCCTACTCCAAATACTCCAGCTATTAAGATATTTGAACCAAGATTTTTAAACTTAGTTAATTCTTTTATAACATTAATAATTGGTAAATAATAACCAAGTAGCATAAGTACCAATGAGCCACTAACACCAGGAACAACCATAGTAGCAGCAGCCACTACTCCTACTATAAATAAAATTACAAAGCCAAGTACATTGATATTACTTAAATCTACATTACCAAGTCCTGTACCGAATATCTTATCGGCTAATGCAAGTACCATTACTAACGCAAAAGTTAAAAACATAATAACATAACTAGAAACTTGTTTAGTCTCTTTACTACCCTTTACTTTTGATAATAATAAGGGAATTCCCCCAATCACTAACCCCATAAAGAATAAAGTAGTTGGAATTGGGTAATTATTGAAGCAATGTGAAATAACATTACTCATCGTTAATATTGATATTCCCATTCCAATTAAAATAGGTAATAAAAATTTTATATTTTCTTTAATTTTACTAAAGAAATGACTTATAGCCACAATAAAATCTTCATAAATACCAAGTGTCAAAGCAAGTGTACCACCACTTACTCCAGGAATAATATTAGCTATTCCCATAATAAAACCTTTAACTGCTAAAATTATTTGTTTCATAAACTCTCCTTTTACTTTTAAATCCATAGATATTATACCATATTTAATATCTATTATAAATATTTAATTATTAGTGTATTACTTCCATTATTTTTGGAACAACTTGTTTCTTACGAGATACTATTCCATCGAAATACATACCTTCTGTTAAGTCTTCTTTACTAAAGGCATTAGCCAATAATTCTTGATCATTTTTAGTATACAAAATATAAGAACCATTTTTAATTATATCTGTTACTAATAAAACTACTAATTTGTAATCTCTATCATTAGCTATTTTTTCTATATAATCTATATATTTATCTATGTTATTTAAAATATTCTCATAATTTAATGTAAATATTTGACTAACAGCGAATTTTACATCATCAGCTTGGAAAGTCTTAATATCTTCAGTAACTATTTCTTCTAATGTTTTACCTTTTAATGATGTACCAGCTTTAAACATATTCAAAGCATAAGTATGATAATCTATATTTAACATTTCTGATAATTTTGTTACAACTTGTTTATCCATAGCTGTAGTAGTTGGACTAGTTAAAGCTAAAGTATCTGATAAGATTCCAGATAACATAAGCCCAGCTATTTGAATAGGTATTGTCACATTATTTTCCAAATATAATTGATAAATAATAGTATTAGTACTACCAACTGTCATAATACGAAAATTAATCGGACTATTGGTTGAAATATCACCTATTTTATGATGATCAACTACTTCAATTATCTCAGCTTCATTTAAACCTTCAGCACTTTGTTCAAATTCATTATGATCAACAAGAATAACTTTCTTTTTATTCTTTTCAGTTATCTCAGTAATACGTATTAATCCTTTACAAATTCCATTTTTTCCTATTACTGGATAGTTATTATGTTTTAGCTTATTTGTTTTTACTACAAAATCATCATAATAATAGTTTTCATCAAAAGTATGTGGTCTGTCACTAGGTATAATATTTGAGATATAATTACTTAACCCAACTAATTTAGCTGTATGAAATGTATCTAAATTAGTTCTAATTATATTTACATGATTTTCTCTAGCTAACTCTAAATGTTCTTCCTTTATTTCATTACCACCAACTACTATTAAAAGTTTAACTCCATTTTTAACTGCATATTCGATAACACTATGTCTATCTCCTACTATTAATATTGTATTGTTATCAAAGGAAATACTATTTAAAATAGTAGTACTTCTATAAGCCGCAACTAATAAGTCTCCTCTAATTTCATCATCAAAATGTAATATATCTTCTCCATCAAGTGTTTTTAATATATTTTCAAAAGATGTATTTAATTTATCTAAATCATTACTAATTAAATGTTTAACAATATTTTTAACAGTTATTAAGCCAACGAATTTCTGATTATTATCTACTATTGGTGTACCAGTTATACCTTTATTTATCATATAATCATAAACTTCTTTTATAGTAGTAGTTTCTTTTATAAATATGTTTTTATGATAATTTAAATCTTTTATTTGTAGTTTAACATCATCTAATATCTTAGGTGTTTTAACATTAAAATAATTTAATACATATTTTGTTTCGTTATTTACTTCTCCTAATACTCTTGGTTCAGTATTGTAACCTAATTTATTTTTCAAATATGACAAAGTAATTGCACTTGTCACTGAATCTGTATCTGGTTTTTGATGACCAAATATATATATTTTTTCCACTTTTATTCCCGCTTTCTACTCAAGTATTCTGATAAAATTATTTATTACATGTATACCCATAAGTTTGAACTAATTCTAGGTATTGATCAACATTTCCAATTTCATCATTGCCAATTAGTGTATACCATAAATAAGTTTTAGTCAATTTATTTTTATCTCTATTTATTTTATCTGGTTTTTTAGTTTTAAAAGCATCTTCAATATTAACAGTATTATAATAATTTTGATTTAAAAAGGTGAAAACCATTAACTGATTGGGACTTTCAATCTTATTATCATTAATAATATTAAAATTATATTGATATTCAAGTGTTCCAAAGTATTCATTTTGAATAGCTTTAGAACATGAATATGAAATAGTCTTTGTATTTTCAATTAATTCATCTAAATATACTAAGTTATATTCATATTCTTCTTCTAAAACATTATGATTATCACAAAATTCCCTATTTTTACCATTACCAGTTATACAATCAGAAACTGCATCTGTTGCCGCTGACTTTAAACTATTTTCAGCTATATTATAAGATTTATTTTTACTACTAATCACATACTTTGAATATCATGTTACTGCTATTCCTATAATTATCCCAAATATTATTATAACAGCTAGTAACTCTATTAAAGTAAATCCCTTTTTCTTCATTTTATATTGTCAAGTAAATAACTCCTGACTTCCTCCTTTTTCATTGAAAGGCTAGCCTCTCAATTTTTTGATTATAATCCATATTCTTGTTTTGCTTATAGTTAAACCATATTAGCAAATCCTATCTTCAATGATTATAACATATGACAGACTATGTCGCAACCTAACAAAATAATTTTTTTAAATTTTAAAAAAGCACACTTTTTTATATATAAAAACAGCTAAAAATAAAATTCTTTAGCTGTTAATGGTAGAAAAAATTAGTCTTAACTATTACTTGAATTATTGCACACAAAATTCAATTCTTTTAATTTGTTTAAATAACTTGATATATCTTTGTTTACCTTATTGTTAGCAAGATCAATATACCAAATATAAGTTTTTGTTTTACTATCCTTATCAATTTTTATATCATTAGGTTTTACATTACTATTATTTTCAATAAATAATATTTTATCAATGTAAGAAGCATCTTCTAACACATACTTAGTTTCTAATTGTCCAAATATAAATCCATCATTGCCATAAGTAAAATGATAACTTCTTTTTAAATTATAAGTAATTAATCCAATATCTAAAGTAGCATTTTGCTTCTCATCTGGAGAAACGCAATCATAAGTAACTATTTTGTTTTTAATAATAGTACTATCAGGTTTTTTATCTTTTAATTTATTATCCTTTTTAGGTTGTGTAGTTGTAGTTAATGATAATACAATACCAACAATAATTAGTATAATACCAGCCACTATCATTATTAATATTTTTTTTATTCTTTTCATATATTTCACCTATCTATTTAAAACTTTAATAATAACAAGTAGAACCACTAAGAGTAGTACCTTTTGGACATGAATAATATGAGCAATCATAATTTTCATCATCACAAGCTGTATATGTAAATTTATCATCACAACATGTAGTTTTTGGCCACTGTTTACAGCATCCCCATGGCCATTCCCCACAATCACAACTCCATGGTTCACACTCATAAGGGTGATTGCATCCTTCTGCTTCATGACAATTAACTTTTCTAGTACATGTTTTAGATACATATGTTGCGGCAAAACTATGTTGAGCTTTAAATGTTACACTAGTTGAAAGTTTATTATTTCCTACTGCGATACAAGTTACATC
>CAKPAQ010000082.1 GCA_934133015.1 uncultured Bacilli bacterium
TTGTTTCTGTTCCTGTATTAGTTGCCTCTATTGAAAAATCAAAAACATTGTTATCCCCATCTAATGCTTTTCCTTGAGTATCTGAAACTGGTAAGGCATTAGATATTTTAATACCTGTCTTTACTCCTGTATTTTCAGTATATAAGAATTTTAATGTACCTGAAGTTACTGTATTATCAGTTGTTCCTAACTTAGTATAAGTAAATACTGCATATGTTATTCCTATTGTTACTATTATTAAACTAATTAGTCCTATTATTGATAAAATTAGGATTTTCTTTTTATTATTTTTATTCACTGAGGCGCCTTCTTTCTAGTTTAATTTACTATGTAATTTTAACACAATTATTTATATTATGTAAATGATTATTAGAAATTAAAAAAATAAAAAGCTACAATGCATCTATACATGTAACTTTTTATTTTACTTTACCAAATCTATTAAAAGGATAAATAATAAAATCAGTAGTACCAATTATTTTATCTTTTTTTACAACCCCAATTACTCTACTATCTAAAGAATCTTCTCTATTATCACCTAATACAAAATAATAATCATCTGGAATTACTTCTAATCCTAATTCATTTAAATCAAAGTCATCAGTAATTCCTTTAGCATATGAATCAGTTACTTGTTTACCATTGATATACAATTTGTTATCTTCAAATTTTATGTGCTCACCTGGTAAACCTATTACCCTTTTTATAATCTTTTCATTTAAAGCATCAACTACTACAATATCAAATCTATCAATATCATTTAATTTATAACTCAATTTATTTAAGATCATAAAATCCTTTTCTTTTAAAGTATCATTCATACTCTTTCCATTTACTAGTATAGTAGTAAACAAAAATTTCTTAATTAAAATAATTACTATTATAAGAATAAGATATGGTAATAATTCTTTTAAAGTAGATAATATTTTATTCCTTGTATCAATATTCATATTTATTCCTCATAAAAGAAAAAATAAGACCTCTGGTCTTATTTATCTCTTCTTTCTTTAATCTTGTATTGACCAACTAAACCTTTTAAGAATGTTAATTTAGCACGTCTTACTTTACCTTTCTTAATTACTGTGATTCCAGCAATTTTAGGTGAATGAAGTGGGAATATTCTTTCTACACCTACACCAGAAGACATTTTTCTAACTGTAAATGTTTCAGAAACTCCTCCATTTTTACGAGCTATAACTAATCCTTCAAAAGCTTGGATTCTTTCTCTCTTACCTTCGATGATTTTAACATCTACTCTAACAGTGTCTCCAACTCTAAACTCAGGTACGTTTGGATTTAGTTGTTTAGCAGTAATTTTGTCAATTACATTTGCCATTGCGATATCTCTCCTTTCTTGTTTTAACAGTAATCATATCAAACAAGTAACATCGGATTACTAACGCATTAAATTATAGCACAACATTAGTAGATATGCAAATGTTTTTTATAAGAATTGTTTCAATTTTTCAACTGCCTCTTCCTGCATATCAACGTAGGCTTTAATTAAAGATTCTATTTCCTTATTAGTACTTTTATTATTTAATAACTTTCTTCCTTCAATGATACCCATATTGGTTCCTTGTAGTAGTATTTCAGCTATTTTGGAATTACTTTTATCTGTTAAAGTCTTCATTTCAATTCCATACCAAGTCATGACTTTAGTAATCTTATTGGTTTCATGAGGTTCTTTATCATCTTCATATTCCGGATATAATTTTTCTATTTTATTAGAAATAACTTCATATTGTTTATATTGCTCTTCTAATATTTTTTTAAATTTATCATCTTCCACTTTGTCTAATATGAAATGAATAGCATCCATTCCCATACATGCGCCTTTATTTAATTCATCTAATACATTAACTTCATTTTCATTATCTTTTTTCATTTTTTATCCTCCCTTATTAAGTTGGGTAAAAAATATTAAATTATTCTATCTTAATTAAATCTCTTCAATCTTCATTAAGTTAGTTGTTTTAGTTACACCAGTACTTGGGAAACCTCCAGTTATTATTACATAGTCACCTTTATTTAATTCCATAAAGTCTTTTGCTCTTTTAACAGCTTCATTTAATACTTCATCAACAGTATCATAAATAGGTAGAATTGAAGTATAAACTCCCCAGTTAAGGGCTAATCTTCTAGCAATTTTTTCTGATGGACATGTCGCTAATACTAAACAATCTGGTTTTAAATTACTTATCTTTCTAGCAGTGAAACCACTAACTGTTGCGGCTACTATTAATTTAGCATTCATAAGCTTAGAACTTTCAACTACGCAAGTTGAAATTGTTTGAGTTGGTCCAAATTGTTTTCTATAGTTGAAACGATTTGAGAAATTAGCTTCTTGTTCAGTAGAAGAACAAATATTAGCCATAAATGTTACGGTTTCTACAGGATATTTTCCTACAGTTGATTCTCCACTTAACATAACAGCATCAGTTCCATCTAATACAGCATTAGCTACATCACTTATTTCAGCTCTAGTAGGACGTGAGTTTTTCTTCATTGATTCTAACATTTCAGTTGCGACAATAGCTATTTTTCCTTGTTCACGACATTTTTTAATCATTTGTTTTTGAACCATTGGAAGAGTTTCCATACAAGTTTCTGTTCCTAAATCACCACGAGCTACCATTATTCCTTCTGATACTTCTAATATTTCTTCTAGGTTTTCAATACCAGCTTGATTTTCAATTTTACAAATTATAGGTAAATCTTCTTGTCTTTGTTCTCTTAATAGATTTCTTACTTCTAAAACATCTTCTTTACGTGATACAAAAGATATAGCTAAAAAGTCAGCTTCATGATTACATGCATAAATGATATCTTCTTTATCTTGTTCACTAATATATGGTATATTTAGTTGTTTATTAGGAAGACTTAAACTTTTCTTATTTCCTAAAACACCACCATTTATTATTTTACAAGTAACGCTATCACTATTACATTCAACTACTTCAATTTTCATTAAACCATTTTCTAATAAGATAACATCTCCTACTTCTAAAATATCGATAACTTGTGGGTGATTTACAGTTATTCTTTCTTCTGTTCCTAATACGTTTTCTTTTACTATTTTAATATTTTTTCCTTCAGTTAAAGTTATTTCATCATTTTCCATCATTCCACATCTAAATTCAGGACCTTTAGTATCATATAATATGGCTACATTTTGACCAGTTCTTTTTCTAGTTTCTTTAACTGATGCAACTACTTGTTCTCTTTCTTCAATAGTTGCATGTGAAAAATTAATACGAGCTACATTCATTCCGGCAAGTACCATTTTTTCCATAACATCAGGATTACAACTAGCTGGACCTATACTACATATTATTTTGGTTTTTTTCATATTTTTACATCTCCTTTTTTAATGCACTGTTACATTTTAACATAAACTCCTATTTTATAGCAAGAAAAAATAAGCTTTTATCGGCTTATTTTTTGACAATTAGGACAATAATAAGTTCCTCTTCCATTTACTTTTGTTTTGACTATTGTTGTTTTACAAACGGGACATGGTTCTCCTACTTTTGTATGAACATATAAATGATTTTGAAACATGCCAGTAACTCCTTCTTCTGAAGTATAATTTCTAATAGTAGTCCCACCTTCAGCTATAGCCTTATCTAGAGTTGTGATGGTGTTTTTGATAATATTTTCAAGATCATTTAGCTTTACTTCATTAGCTGGTAACATAGGATTGATTTTAGATAAAAACAAAATTTCATCATCATATATATTACCTATTCCAGTAACTATTGATTGATCAAGTAGTGCTGTTTTAATAGGAATCTTTTTATTTTGTAATTTTTCTTTTAGATAATTAGCAGTTAACTTCTTGTCCCATGGTTCTAAGCCTAATTCAGTAAATGGTGGCATTTCATTTATTTTATCTTTAGGAATTAACTTCATTCTGCCAAATTTTCTAACATCTTGAAAATGTAATTCTTCTTCATTATCTATAGTAAAAACTACATGATGATGCTTTTCTAAAGGACTACCAATATCTCTAAAGAAAAATTTTCCTTCCATTCTAAGGTGAACTAATAAATAATCAGTATCTAATTCTATTACTATCCATTTACCACGAGTGGAAAATGATCTTATAGTTTGATTTTTAACTTTATCTATAAATTCTTTACTGCTTGAATAATCAATAATTGGTTCATAATATACTTTACAATCTGTTATTTTTCGTCCTAATAATCTTTTTTCTAGTTTTTTAGTAACGGTAATTACTTCTGGTTTTTCTGGCATGTTTTCACTTCTTTCTATTTTTGTCTATTTTTATATATAACTTTTGTATTATCATAGCACTTATCGGTTGTTGCGGTTCCTGAATTAGTTTTTAGGCATTCGTCTAGATCATCATAAATTGATTTAAAATGACCATCTTCAATTGTCCATGTATTTCCAAAAGCATCACACGAACAAACAATTCCTAAAACTATAACTAATATTATAATTAGAAAAAAGCCTATTTTAAATATCCCACTAACAAAATTATCTAATTTATTAATCATTTTTTTTCCTTCTTTCAATGATTTAAATTAATCTTTTATTTAGCTTCATACCAATCTGAACCTGTTTCAATATCAACTTTTAGTGGTACATTAAGTTTGTAAGTATTTTCCATAATTCTCTTAACAATTTCATATACGGTTTCTTCTTCATCTTTTACGACATTAAATACAAGTTCATCGTGTACTTGAATAAGCATTTTACTTTTTAATTTTCTTTCATTAAATTCTTTATATATTTCAATCATTGCTTTTTTTAGAATATCAGCACTACTTCCTTGAATAGGGGTA
>CAKPAQ010000083.1 GCA_934133015.1 uncultured Bacilli bacterium
ATCCCAAAATCTCTAGTAATAACTTCAGGTAATTGCTTTCCTGACTGGGGTAATTTTTCTATTCTTTCACCATTAATTAAAATAGTTACTCCTTTTATTTCATTAAGATTGGTTACACTATATACTATAGCTTCTATTACTCTTTCTTCTAAATTCTTTGTTACATTTAATAATTCTTTAGAAAAATCAAGCGTAGCCACGCCTTCATTTACAACAACACTATTTAAAACAGTAGTATCTGGAATAACCCCTTTTAACCCAACTGGTAGCTTTTCACTTTTATTTATAGTTAAATATTCAATAATACTCTTTATTTTTGTTTCTATTGTTTGTTCATTTAATAATACATTAGTTTTAACTAAATATTTATTAGATCCCAATAAATAAATTTCATTAGTTCCAAGCGACGTTACATATTCAATATCTATTTTTGGGTTTAAATAATTTTCTTCTAATTTACTAGGTATTACACATATAACAAGCAAAGTAAAAACAGAAAATGTAGTCAACAACATTTTTCTAAGAGCTCTCTTTTTTAGCATATTACTCACCTAATAAATAATATGAAAAATAAAAAAAATTATTAAAAAAAGATAAACATTTTACGTTTACCTTATAAAGATATTTCTTTTAATTTTAAAAGTTCAACAACAGCTCCTGCTCTCCCATTAACACCTAATTTTTGTATTACATTTGAAATATGATTTCTAACTGTTTTTTCACTTATACCTAAGTTAAAAGCAATTTCCTTAGTAGTTTTATTTAACACTAACAAAGAGAAAACTTCATGCTCTCTTTTTGTCAAAATATTTGTATTCACTATTTCACTCCTTCTATTTAATACACATCATTATCCATAGTATTTTATGATAAGAGTGATTAAATAGATAGTAGTTTTGCCTATTTTTCAAATTTTACTGTTACATATACTTTATCAGTAAATTCTTCTTGTATTAATTTCATTATTTTATTAGCTAATGCACTATCATGTTCTTTCTTTACAGCTACTACTTTTACTTCATTACCTGTTACCTTAACAAAACTATCTATTTTTAAATTATTTTTAATTTTTTCTTCAATTGCTTCTTCTTTTCCTTTTAAATCAGTTAAATATTTTATTTGTTCATATGCATCATTTTTTTCTTCAGTTGTAGCTTCTTCACTTGTCAAGGTACCTTTTAAATTAGATACCATTTCATTTCTTTCTTCTTCAAGACTTACTCTCATTGAAACAAGTAATTCATTCTCTGATATAGTAACACTAGGTTCATCATCAGTACTCGTTTTATCAGTATAATTACTATTATTAGTCAACAACAATTCATTTGGCATAGTAATATAATATACGCTTAATACTAAAATCAAACTAAATAACGTTAAAAACCACAAACTTTGCTTATTTATCATATTTATTTCTCCTTTTGATACATAATATGATACAAAAAAAAGAATATACTTAATTTGTATATTCTATTTTATAAATAAAATAATTTTTAAGCACGAGATGAATATTTACCATCTTTAGTAGTAACTAAAACAGTCTCTCCTTCTTCAATAAATAAAGGTACTTTAATTACCATACCATTTTCAAGAGTTGCATCTTTCATAGCTCCACTTGAAGTATTACCTTTAACAGCAGGTTCTGAATGAGTAATTACATATTCAATTTTATCAGGTAAACTCATACCAATAACTTCACCTTCATATGAAGTGATACTAACTATTAAATTCTCTTTTAAAAATTTATAATCATCACCTAAAGAAGATTTATTTAATTCTATTTGATCATAAGTTTCCATATTCATAAAATAATAAATACCATTCATTTCATAAAGATATTGCATATCTCTTCTTTCAATATGTGCTGTCTCTATTTTAATACCAGCGTTAAATCTTTCTTCTATTATCGCACCAGTTCTTAAATTCTTTAATTTAGCAGTAACGAAAGCAGCACCTTTACCTGGTTTAACATGACCTAATTCTAAAACAGTAAAAATATTACCATCCATTTTTATAGTCATACCTGTTTTTAAATCATTAACGTTAATCACTATAAAACCTCCTTTAATAATTATAGGAGAATAACTATTCTCCTAACATCTTTCTTCTTGTTATATATTTTACTTTGGGATTAGCATTTTTATAACTACGCTTATCATTAGTTTTAAAATTAGGTACTAAATCATAAGGTTTAGCTACATTAATATCTACTTTTTTTAAACCCTCAATAAAATATTTGTAAAATTTTAAATGTTTAATAATCATAAACTAATTCCCTATTTCTTTTCCTTATGTGTAGTATGTTTTTGACACTTAGGACAATATTTTCTTATTTCAAGTCTATCTGGTGTATTTTTAACATTTTTACTAACTCTATAATTTTCTTCACCGCATTCTGTACACACTAGAGTTCTATCTTGTCTATTTCCAGCTTTTGCCACAATAATCCCTCCTTGTTTCCTAAAATGTATTATACAGTAGTATTATGATAAAGTCAAAATAATTTTAATAGTATTTTTAATTTATAGGAAACTTTTCAAAATATTTGGTTGAAATTTCTCTAGCTATTCTACGATTTACATAACTATGAAAGCTTATATTAGTGTTAGGATCTTCAACATCAGGTGAAGTAACGGTAATAGTCATTACTGGATTTTCATATGGTGCATAACCAACAAAAGCATTACTAACTGTTTCAGTATCAATTTTCCCATCATTATCAGCATCAATAAAACTTTCACTAGTTCCTGTTTTTCCTGCCGGATTAGGTGCATTACCCATAACATTTTTACCGAGTCCAATTGTCATTACTGCCCTAAAGCCTTCTTGAACACGTTTAAGATATTGATCTTCCGTATCTACATAATTTAAAATAATTGGTTCTATTTTATATGCTAATTTACCTAATTCAATTGTCTTAGTCGGCTCATAAACCTCTTTTAATAAATATGGTTTTAATCTTTTCCCATTAGATGCGATAGTTGTAATATATTGAGATAATTGAATTGGTGTATATGTATCATATTGTCCAATAGAATAATTTAAAAGTAAATCAGGTGCCCTATTCTTACCTATGTAACCTAAACTTTCTACTGGTAAATCTATTTGAGTCTTAACTCCAAGTCCAAATTCACTAAAAGTCTTACGATAAATATCAAAAGCTTTTTCATCAATAACTAAATCTTCATTATATTTATAATTTGCCTTACCAACTTTCATCGCTATTTTAAACTGATAAACATTACTTGATTCTGCTAACGCAACTATATCATTTAATCTACCAACTTGATGTGAAGAACATTTTTTAGGTTTATTTTTAATTTTAATACATTCATCAGTCGTAACTTCACCTATCTGTATTGCTTTAGTATTATAACCAACTAGCATAGAAGCACCCTTAACTACTGAACCAGGTGCCATCGGATCAGTCAAAGTATAAGGTGTAATATCATAACTAATATAACCATCTGCATTTTTTAATATATTTCTACCAGACATTGCTAATATTTCTCCAGTATTAGGCTTTTGAATAACAACATAAGTTTTATTCAAATATTTAGTATTTGCTTCACTTTTAGCTCTAATTAATTGAGTATCTATTATATTATCAACTTCTTTTTGTAAATTAATATCTATACTTAAGACTATATCATTACCTCGTTTAGCACTACTTATTTTTTCTAAAGTATTATTTCCCTTTTTTATATACTTAGCCTTAGTACCTTTCAAAATACTTTCATATTCTTTTTCAATATTACTAAGTCCAACAATATCTGTTAATTCATAATTATTTTTTAAATATTCCGTCTTTAACTCTTTTGGTATACTACCAACATTACCTAAAATACTTTTAAAAGTATCCCCATATAAATATTTTCTTTTCCAAGTAATTTTAGTATCAAAGCCACCTAGTCGATCATTATTTTCTGAAATATATAAAAATTCTTCATCACTGGCATTATCTTTAATTATTTTTTCTTCATATGAATAACCTTTATTCATCAAATAATATAAATAAGCAGCTTTTTTATCTTTTTCAGTGTATTTACTTAAATCTTCTAAAGTAATACGACTAATTTTTAAATTTTCTATATCATTTAGTGTTAATTCTCTTTTTTTTACTTTTTGATATTCTTCTTTACTTATTCTTGAATTAGCTTCGGACTGATTATTAACTAGCCAAAATTCTTTAAGGTTTCTAGTTAATAATTTAGTTTCATCTAAATCAATATATTCAATCATTTTATAAGCTAATTCTACTTCTTGTTTATTAGTAATATTTTTTGTTTTTTGATAATAAATAACTGGTACTGCTTCATTATCTACTAATAAGTTATAATTACGATCATATATTCTACCACGCGGAGCACTTTCCCCTTCTACAATTACTTCAGTAAGGGAATCTAATATTTTTATATAATAATTATTATTAAAGTACATAATTTTAACTAAATTCCAAAAAATTATAATGAACAAAATTATAATTATGAATTTTATTATATATATTCTTCCACTTATTTGCTTCATATAATCACCATTATTAGTTTGTGATTATTTTCAAAAAAATTGCATATTATTTAATGGAGGGGAAAATGAAAGGCTTAATTGAAATGTATATTAATAATATGACTATTAATGATATGAAACATTTTTTAGAAAAAAACAATAATAAAGTGTGCGACAAAGATTTAGAAATTGTTTTGAGTTATGCTAAAAAGTATTGGGAAAGAATTTATAATGGTGATACTAGTATTTTTGAAGACATAAAAAAAGAAATATCACCTGAATCATATGAAACAATGATA
>CAKPAQ010000084.1 GCA_934133015.1 uncultured Bacilli bacterium
GAATTGTGTAAACAAATAGTTAAAAGAATGTGGAGGTAGTAATTATGCCTAAAGTACTAGAATGGATGGATTGGTACTATCAGTTAGAGAAGTATTATAAAGAACATGGAAATATTGATGTGCCACAAAAATATGAAACAAAAGATGGTTTGAAATTAGGTATATGGTTAAGCTCTCAAAAACAACGCTGTAAAGATGCAAAGAGAAGAGAATTATTAAATAATTTAGGGACGAAATGGAATAATCATGACGAAAATTGGAATGCATATTATTGTGTATTGAAAGAGTATTATGAAAAACATGGTAATGTAGATGTACCTGAAAGGTATGAAACCAAAGATGGAATAAAATTAGGTATATGGTTAGCAACTCAACGTCAATCCTATAAAGGAAAAGGAAAAAGTAAAATAAATGAAGACCAAATTCAATTACTAAATGATTTAGGAATGAGATGGTACATAAAACAAGAAACTTGGGACAACTATTATAATGCTTTAAAAGAATATTATGAAAAGCATGGAAATATTGATGTACCTTATCTTTATAAGACAGAAAATAATTTAATATTAGGTAAATGGTTATATCGCCAAAGATTTGCTTGTAAGGATGTGGAAAGAGAAAAATTACTAAATAAGCTGGGAATGAAATGGGAAGTCAAAAAAGAAACTTGGGATGAAAAGGAATATGCTTTAGAAGAATATTATAAAAAGCATGGAAATATCGATGTACCTGTTAACTATGAAACAGAAGAAGGAATAAGATTAGGTTTATGGTTAAGAACACAACGTCAAGCCTATAAAGGCAAAGGAACATGTAAAATAACTCAAGATCAAATTCAATTACTAAATGATTTAAATGTAGAATGGAGTATTTGTGATACAAAATTATTAAATATGAAAATAGAAAAAGAAAATAAAGATAAATATTATAGTGTATTAGAAAATAGGATAAGTCATGTACTTACTGATATAAGTTATGAAGTTAGTAATGAAATTACAGAAGAAAATCAAAAAGAATTGTGTAAACAAATTATTAAAAGAATGTGGAGGTAGTAATTATGCCTAAAGTACTAGAATGGATAAATTGGTATCATGAATTAGAAAAATATTATGAAGAGCATGGAAATGTTAATGTATCACAAAAATATGAAACAAAAGATGGTTTAAAATTAGGTAAATGGTTAAATAATCAGCGTCTAGCTTATATAGGTAAGGGAAGTTGTAAAATAACTAAGAATCAAATTCAGTTGTTGGATGATTTAGGAATGATATGGAATTGTCATGTAGAAAAATGGGATAAGAACTATTATGCCTTAGAAGAATATTATAAAAAGTATGGAAATATTGATGTATCACAAAAATATGAAACTGAAGATGGTATAAATTTAGGTAGCTGGTTACACGCACAACGTCAAGCATATAAAGGAAAAGGTAATTGCAAAATAACTCATGATCAAATTCAATTACTAAATGATTTGAATATAGAATGGAATCCTCGTGATACGAGATTACTAAATATGAAAATAAAAAAAGATGATTGTGATAAATATTATGAAGTATTAGAAAATAGATTAAATCATGTACTTACTGACATAAGTTATGAAGTTAGTAATGAGATTACAGAAGAAAATCAAAAAGAATTGTGTAAACAAATCATTAAAAGGGTGTGGAGATGAAAAAGCTCTTTTTTTTATTATATTTTTGGTGTATAATCTAATTTATAGAAAGAGGGATTTTATGAAAATAATATCAATTAATGCAGGAAGTAGTTCCTTAAAATTTAGTCTATTTGATATAGACAAAAAAGAATGTATTGCGTCAGGTTATTTTGAAAGAGTAACATTAGATGGAAGTTTTTATACTATTAAGTATAATGGAGAAAAAATTAGAGAAGAAGTAGATATGCCTAATCATACTATTGCGGTAGAAATTTTACTTAATCGTTTACTTTCTATTGGAATTGTATCTAGTTTAGATGAAATAGATGGTGTTGGACATAGACTAGTTCATGGTGGGGATAAATATGATAAATCTGTAATAATTACTGATGAAGTTATTGCTGATTTGGAAAAGTATACTGAACTTGCTCCTCTTCACAATCCAGCTAATATTTTGGGAATAAAAGCTATGCAAAAAGCTTTACCTAATGTACCAATGGTGGGTGTGTTTGATACAGCTTTCCATCAAACTATGGATAGAGTTCAATATTTATATCCTGTTCCATATGATTGGTATACAAAATATGGTGTTAGAAAATATGGTTTCCATGGTACAAGTCATTGTTATATAAGTAAACAAATTCCTCGTTTACTTGGAAAAGATGAATATAAGGCAATTATTTGCCATTTAGGTAGTGGAGCTAGTATTTCAGCTGTTAAAAATGGTAAATGTATAGATACTACTATGGGATTTACTCCTTTAGCCGGGGTAATGATGGGGACACGTTCTGGTGATATAGATCCATCAATTATTCCTTTTGTAATGAAAAAAGAGGATAAGTCTGTAGATGAAGTTATGGATGATTTGAATAAAAAATCTGGATTCTTAGGTATGAGTAAATATTCAAGTGATTGCCGCGATATTGAAGCAGGTATGGCTGAAGGTAATGATTTATGTAATTTAGCTTTTGAAAAATATATGCAATGTGTAGTTAATTATATAGCACAATATTATGTTGAACTTGGTGGAGCTGATATTATTTGCTTTACAGCAGGTCTTGGTGAAAATGGTCCAGCTGCTAGAAGTCGTATTATTGAAAAATTGGCTTGCTTGGGTATAAAAATAGATTTAGAAAAGAATAATGTTCGTGGGGAAGAAAGAGAAATAAGTACTATTGATTCTAGTGTAAAAGTATTTATTGTTCCTACTAACGAAGAATTGATGATTGCGGAGGATACGGTAGCACTTATCCAAGGATAGATAGGAAGATATGTATGTTTAAAAAGATTTATAAAGCTATAAAGAAGTATGATACTATAGTTCTTGCTAGACATGTAGGAGTTGATCCTGATGCCATGGCTAGTCAAGTTGGTTTGAGAGATGCAATTAGACTTACTTTTCCTGAAAAAAAAGTATTGGCTGTTGGAAATGGTGGTAGTAAATTTCCTTATTTAGGCAAACTTGATAAGTTAGAAAATGTTGATTATTCTAAGGCTCTTTTGATAGTACTTGATACTCCTGATAGAAAAAGGGTTGATTGCCCTGATGTTGATTTGTTTGATTATAAAATAAAAATAGATCATCATCCTTTTGTAGAAGAGTTTTGTGATATAGAATTAATTAATGATCATTCTAGTTCAGCTTGTCAGTTAGTAATAGAAATGTTATATGATACTAAATTAAAAAGAGATAAGGGTATAATAGAAAAACTTTTCTTGGGATTAGTGTCTGATACAAATAGATTTTTATTTAGTAATTCTGGAAGTAATACGTTTAAATTAGTAGGTAATATAGTTGATGAGTATAATTTAGATATAACTAAGTTGTATCAAAGTTTATATATGAGACCAATTAGTGAGGTTAGACTTCATGGTTATATTAGTCAAAATATGGTTGTTACAGAAAATGGTGTTGGTTATATAAAATTAACTAATGATATAATCAATAAGTTTGAGGCTGACACTGCTAGTGCTGGTAACATGGTAAATGACTTTAATTATATTGAAGAAATATTAGTTTGGCTTATGATTACCGAGGATAAAAAGAATGATATTCTTAAAATAAATATTCGTTCACGTGGTCCTGAAATAAATACAGTGGCTGAAAAATATAATGGTGGTGGACATAAATTTGCTTGTGGAGCAAGGTTATCTACTTTTGAAGAAGTTGATTTATTAATTAATGATTTAGATTTTTTATGTGAAAGATATATAAAGAATGCGGGTAGAGGTGATAATAAATGAAAGTAGTTGATGTTTTATTATCAATAAGTGCGGTTAGAAGAAGTCAATATCCCGATGATGGTATGCCTGAGTTTATGTTAGTTGGTAGAAGTAATGTTGGGAAAAGTAGTTTTATCAATACTTTGGTAAACCGTAAAAATATTGCACGTATTTCTAGTAGACCTGGTAAAACCCAAACGCTTAATTTTTATCTAGTTAATAATAGTTTCTTTTTAGTTGATGTGCCTGGTTATGGTTATGCATCTGTTGATAAAAAAACACAAGAGAAATTTGGTAAGATGATTGAGGAATACTTAGAAAAGAGAACGGAACTAAAAAGAGTATTTATGTTGGTGGATTTTAGACATAAACCTACTGAAGATGATGTTTTAATGTATAACTTTTTAAAATACTATAATATTCCAGTTACTGTTGTTGCGACTAAGGTTGATAAAGTTGGTTCTAGTAAAATGGATAAAAATAAGAAGATGATATTAGATACGTTGGACTTAGTGGTAGGCGATGATTTAGTATTATTCTCAAGTGTTACTAGACTTGGAAAAGAAGAAATTTTAAATAAGATTGAAGAATTGATTATTGAAACAATATAAAAATAGTTCATATCATTTTGAACTATTTTTTGTATGGCTTTTTTTCATTAGTTAGGCCTAAAATGTAATCTGTTGATGTGTTGTAGTATTTTGCTAATTCTATAAGTAATTCATATGGTAATGTTCGTTTTCCTAATTCATAGTAGCTATAGGTTTGTTGTTTATAATTTAGAGCTTTACATAGCTCTTCTTGGGTTAAGTCATTATCTTCACGTAAATCTTTTATTCTTTTGATATACATTGTTTCACCTCTTCTTAATTTTATATAACAACGAATTGTTGTAT
>CAKPAQ010000085.1 GCA_934133015.1 uncultured Bacilli bacterium
AAAGATACCGATGATTATGAAAAGATATCTAAATATACAGGTTTATCAATTGAAAGTATAAAAAAATTAATATAAGATATAGCTAATAACTTATCGTTAAGTCGATAAGTTTTTCTTTACATTTAAGTTGAGTGTAACTATAATATTAGTTGCAAATTAAAGAAAAAAGATGAAATAGGTAAATAAAAAGTGTTTATAAGGAGAGTAATATGAGTAAAAATAATATTAATGATAATAAAAAGAATGTTGAATTGCAGGCAAGATATAAATACGCCAAAAGTATTCAGAGCCTTGAATTACTAAAAAATCTTGAATTAAGCTGTAAAAGAATGATTGATTTAGAGGTAGATGTGGACTGTTATTTAACATTTTTTCTTAAATCACTATATCTTCAGGCAAAAATACTTTATGATAAAAATGATATAGAAGCAGTTGAAAAATTGCTTAATCCATCTAATTATCATTTCTATAACTCAACATATCAAGAACAAATGGCTATTAAACTTGAAAACTTAAAAATAGCTATCATGCAAAATAATGGTAAAATCAATGAAGAATTATATCCTGTATTAACTAATATAAAAGTAGCTGCCAATAAGAATCATGAAATAGATCAATTATATTCAAAATTATATTATGGTACTTTAACTATAGATGAAATAAAAAATAGCGACATTCTAGAGATAAAAAAGGATATTTTAATACTAGCATATTATAATAAAAATCAAATGTCACAACTTCCTTCTTATCAAAAATATTGTAAGAAAAAATATGCATCTATTCCAGAATATTTAAAAATACTTAACAAATTATTTAATATTGCAAATGGTCAATCACATTATTTTAATATCGGAATTTATAATAGTATTTTAGGTGCTAATCTAATAAAAAATAATCAAACTACCATAGCTCAAGAACAAGAACAAATAAAACCAGTAATAAGAAAGCCAAAAGCTACAACATCAACTGAAATTGACAAAGTAAAAAAAGAAAAAACAGTACCAAAATACGCAACCTGTGTTGGCGTAAAGGTTAATGATCGCTATAAACAAAATACTTTACTATCAACAAATGTTGATGATAATAAACCAGAACAATTAATCAAAAATACCTTTCCTAATGAAATAGAAGAGATAGGTAAGTATTTATATTGTTCTATGAATAATCCCAAAAATTCTAAAAATGCTATTAAAGCTTGGGATAACCTTTCAATACTAATTGAAAAACCGATAACTGATCAACAAGCCGTTGATAAGATGTTAAGAACTATTAAAATCTTCCAAAATGCAGGTATAATAGTAAAAGATTATACACATAATTTTAGTGACAACAAACAAAAGAAAAAAACTTTATAAAATTAGTTGCCACTAAAAATTAATTGTGATATATTAAAAATATAATTAAAACAAGTGCGAAAGACGGAATAATAGGAAATATTAAGAGAGTTCCTAATTTGGTGAAAAAGGAATATATGGAATATTATTTAGATCACTTTCAAGATTGTGTTTTATGGATAAGATAAAATCGTACATCTACGTTACAGATTCAAGTGGATAGTTTATCTATCAATTAAGGTGGTACCGCGATTATTCGTCCTTATACGAATAGTCGTTTTTTTATTGAAGGAGGATTTATGGGGGAAATAAAATTTGAAATTAATGAGCAAGATATTATAGAATATCTAAAAAAACATAGGAATGATGAATCTATTAAATATAAAGAAGCTTTGTTTATGAGATATATGAGAGAACATCAAGAAATTACTAAAGAATCCTTAGAAATTTTAATGAAAAAATATAACCTTAGTGATAATAGAATAGATGGGATATACTTTTACGATGATTATGATAGAGCCAGAAGTATTTCATTTGAGACATTTGCTTCTTATTTAGATGAAATAAATAATTTAGATATCAGTGGTATCTGTCATATTTTTATTCCAACAGTTGGTTATTATCAAAATATAAAGGGATATAGATTTATAGAAAATCCTTGTTATGAACTACATGATGGATTAGGTGATTTATCTATGAAATTACTTAATACTATACCAAAAGATATAAATAATCAATTAAAACTAGCTTTAGATGATTATTGTGCGGTAGGTAAAGTTGAGTATACATATACGAATATTGGTCATTCTGAATATGTATATAGTATTAGAATGGGGAAAAGTACTTGTAGCCACGAACTTGAAGAATATTCTGATATATATGGAGAAGAACCAGTTAAACAAATTCGTAAAATAATAAGAAAGAGGTTTTAAATTATGTTTAAAGAATTAGATAAAAGAAATGTTAATGAAGTAGAACAAGATATATTAAATACTTGGAAAAAACAAGATATCTTAAATAAAACTATTGAAAATAGAAAAAATAGTAAAACTTGGGTATTTTATGATGGACCTGCTACTGCTAATGGTATGCCAGGGTTACATCATATGGTAGCCAAATTCTTAAAAGATACTTTTTGTAAATATCATACTATGACAGGAAGTAAAGTTTTACGTAAAGTAGGATGGGATACTCATGGATTACCAGTTGAAGTAAATGTTGAGAAGAAACTTGGCTTTACTGGTAAAAATGATATTGAAAAATATGGTATTAAAGAGTTTAATAAATTATGTAAAGAAACTGTTTGGGACAATGAAAATGCCTTTAGAAAATTAACTGAAGAAATGGGACAATTTATTGACCTAGATAATCGTTATATCACTTATGACAATAATTATATTGAAACAGAATGGTGGATTTTAAAAAAATTCTTTGATGAAGGATTATTCTACGAAGGTGTTAAAATTATGCCTTGGTGTCCTAGATGTGGAACAGGTTTAGCTTCACATGAAGTAGCTCAAGGATATAAAGAAGTAGATGCCAACACTGTCATTGTTCCATTTAAGAAAAAAGATGAAGATAATACATACTTTTTAGTATGGACAACAACACCATGGACTTTAATATCTAACGTAGGATTATGTGTTAATCCAGATGAAGAATATATTAAAGCACTATCAATGGGACATAATTTTATTGTTGCTAAAAAATTAGCTAATCAAATTTTAGGTGATGAATATACAACTGTAGAAACTTATAAAGGAAAAGATTTAGAGTATGTTGAATATGAACAATTAATCCCAAGCCTAGAAGTAACTGGTAAAGCTTTCTTTGTTACTTGTGATACTTATGTTACTATGACAGATGGTACTGGTATTGTCCATTTAGCGCCAGCCTTTGGTGAAGATGATGCTAAAGTTGGTAAAAAATATAAGTTACCATATTTAAATCCAGTAGGTGAAGATGCAAGATATACTGATGGTTTATGGAAAGGTATGAATATCTTTGATGCTGATTTAGAAGTAATTAAGTGGTTAAAAGAAAATGATAAGTTATTCAGAAAGCAAAAAATGAAACATGATTATCCACATTGTTGGAGATGTGATTCACCACTTGTATATTATTCAAGACCAAGTTATTACTTAGAAGTAACCAAAATAAAAGATAAAATTATTGAAGAAAATAATAAAGTTAATTGGTATCCATCATTTGTTGGTGAAAAACGTTTTGGGAACTGGCTAGAAAATATGAACGATTGGGCAATTTCTAGAAATAGATATTGGGGAACTCCTCTACCATTATGGAAATGTAGTTGTGGTCATATGGAAATGATTGGTTCGCGTGAAGAATTAAAAGAAAAAGCAATCGAAGAAATAGATCCAAAAACTATAGATTTACACAGACCATTTGTAGATGATATTCATATTACTTGTCCAAAATGTGGAAAATCTATGGAAAGAGATAAATCAGTAATTGATTGTTGGTTTGATTCTGGTTCAATGCCATTTAGTCAATACCATTATCCATTTGAGAATAAAGAGTTATGGAAAAGCCAATACCCAGCTGATTTTATTGCTGAAGGAATTGATCAAACACGTGGATGGTTTTATTCTCTTCTAGTTATAGGTACTTTTGTAACTGGTAAGAGTCCATATAAAAATGTTTTAGTAAATGAATTACTTTTAGATAAATATGGACATAAGATGCACAAATCAAAAGGTAATGCTATTGAGCCATTTACTATTATGAAACAATATGGAGCTGATACTGTAAGATGGTATTTAGCTTATGTATCACCAACTTGGACACCACTTAAGTTTGATGAAGAAGGTTTAAAAGAAGTCCATTCTAAGTTCTTTAACCCATTAAGAAATACTTATTCATTCTTCCAAATGTATGCTAATGCAGATAACATTAATATTGCTGAATGTGATATTAAATACGAAGATAGAGAAGAAATAGACAAATGGTTAATATCAAAATACAATAAATTATTAAAAAAGTGTACTACAGCTTATGATAAATATGATCTAAATGAAGTTGTAAAAGCAGTTACTAACTTTGTATCTGAAGATTTATCAAATTGGTATATAAGAAGAAATAGAAATAGATTCTGGTCATCAGATCTAGACAATTCCAAAAAATCTGTTTACATTACCACTTATGAAGTATTAGTAGGTCTATGTAAATTGTGTGCACCTATCATTCCGTTTACCACTGAAGAAATATATAAAGATTTAACTGGTGAAGAAAGTGTTCATTTAGCAGATTTTCCAGTTTTCAATGAAAATTTAGTAAATAATGAAATAGAAACTAAAATGGACCTAGTAAGAGACTTAATTTCATTAGGTAGAAATGCTAGAGAAGAAGTTAAAATAAAAGTTAGACAACCAATTAGTGAAGTAATTATAGA
>CAKPAQ010000086.1 GCA_934133015.1 uncultured Bacilli bacterium
TTAGTCTTTTTATTTTATATATTTTGTGATAGAATACATGGCCGATAGGTGATTACTATGAGATATGATATGAATATTAATAAAATTAGGAAAATGATTACTAATCCTGAATTTGAAATGATAAAAACAGCTGATGTTGATACTATAGCGTATTTAGAAGATATGATAAATATATATAAAGACATGCTAGGTTCTGTTACTAGAAATATTCATATTGATACTATCAAAAGCACCGTTTCTTCTACATCTTATTGTTATTTACTTGAAGACTTAAGTGATTTATCAATCAAACCACTTGTTGAGTTATTAATTGATTCTTTTACACTTATTAAAGATTTCCCTTTTGACGATATTTATGATATTAGGATTCATGAAACTAATGATAGATTAGTTAAATTAACAAATGAATTTATGCTTAAGTATTTACCGAAAGAATATTATTATAAATATCAAAAAATGATAGCCAGTGATAATTTTAACTTATGCATTAACTATGGAAAAGATAATGATAGTTGTGGTCATACAGCGATTGATGGTGTAAACAAAGAAAAATTTGTAATAGTTCAAAGAAATAATATTGATATTGATACTATTACTCTTCCCCATGAAATGTTTCATTCTTTATTTAATGACTACACTAGTTATCAAATAAATGCTAATAATTTGGTTTATACTAGAGAAATTGAAGGAACATTTGCCAATTTATTATTTATTGATTTTATGAAAAATAGAAATAATAATATAGCTACTAATTTAGATAAACAGCTTTTATTATTTTTTCAAATTAGAGGATTAATTTTAATGTATTGTGCATATATCATTAACAAAGAAGATAAAGAAAATATATTAGGCTTAAATAAATATAGAAATTTATTTAGTGAATGTAAAATTGATTTGATTGATCAAATGGACATTATAGAATTAATTAGAAATGAAAATAGTGAAGATTTAATTAGTTATAATATTGCCCAATTAGCTGCGACTGATTTGTTGTATATATACAAAAATGATCCAGAACTAGCTTTTTATCTATTATCTAATTTACGTAGTTATAGAACTGATGATGATATTATAGCTAATTTTAGAAAAAACAACTTAACTTTTATGGATGATGGATTTCATAACTTTAAAGGATATATTAAACAATATAAAAGATAGACATAATTGCCTACCTTTTTTATTTTTTAATTTTTTGAAAAGTTATTTTATGCATTAATAAGTCAGGATTGTTATTTTCTTTGATTTGTTTAGCATTTTCTAAGATTTGCTCCTGAGTCTTACTATCAATTACTTCTCTTCTATCATCACTATAACTAAATCTAATATCTTCTCCTATTTGTTCGATATAACCACGTTTTTTATTTACTAAGTATAGTAGATAGGAGGTATCTTCTTTTAACTCTGCAGTTACTTGATTATGAGTAGATATTAAATTATTGATAGTTCTCATAATTTCTTGATTTTGAATACCATGTTCATCGCTTAAATCGGGCTCTGTTTTAGCTAAATCTGATATATAAATAGAGTTGTTCTTTGTATCTTCATATATTAAATACCAATCTTCTCCTAATATGATTTTACCTCTGTTTATATATTGACTACCATTTGAGATAAACTGCATATCTTCTGGATATGCTTGTTTTTCAATCGATGCAATTTTACTTATTGTATAATCTCTAATTTGTTTTGAATCTTCCGTTATTACTCTTCTTTCATCACGATAAATTGGTACTAATGGTTCATTTTTGCCTAAATATAACTCATCTGTACTTCCTGCAATTATATATTGTTGCTTTGAAGCATCAGAATAAGCTGATTTACTAGGATTAAAGAATATTTTAGTATTACTATAATCTACTGGCTGAAAATTAGTTAAAGTAAATGATTGGTTATTAAAAATATTAGTCTCATTAACTTTAATTGAATTATGATAATATTGGTCTAATTTTATATCACTATTATCTGATCCTACTGTTACTAAATGTATTGCTTCCCTTTTTTCTAATTCAGCTAATTCTTGTAATTCTTTATTTTTTTCTTCTTCTGATATTATTGATCTTTCTAAGGTTCTTTTTCTTTCTTTTATATATTTTTCAACTTCAGTTTTACTTTTATTTATTATTTCTAATGCATCAAGTCTTATGGCTTCAGCTACTGCATCTTTTAAATGATTATTATTGTCTAAATAAAAAGTTGATTCAATATTGTCATGGCAATATACGTTATTATTTTGCCAATCCCATGATTCGGTTAATAATATCTCTTCGGCACCATCAATTAACTTAGTAACAAAGATACCTCCATCTGGATTTGTTAAGGCATGAGCCATACAATTATGACCTATCCCATTATAAACTTGACAACAATTAGTATAATTGGTTTCACCAACTAACATTCCAAAACTATCATCTTTTCTTAATAATTCTGTTTTTATTTTATAACCATTTATCTCATAAATATTACTTCTTTTTACTAAAGATGACATTTTTCTTGGTTTATTTGCTTCATATATTTGTTGATAGTAATCAAAAGCTTCTTGATCATGTACACCAGCATTTTTTACTTCTATAACAAACTCTTTATTACCTTCATTAACATTATCAAAGCTGATTTGTTCAAGATAATTTATGGCTTGTTTAAAAGTTACTTCTCTACTACCACTATGTGATTGATAATAATTTTTAATACTTTTAAATTTTCTTTGTATATTCTTTAATTGTCTTTGATATTTTTTAGATCTTAAAATAGTATCAGCATATTTTGTGAAAAATTCAAAAAAATCTGGATCAAAGTCTTTAGTACAACCATCAAACATTCTATGCAAAGTAGCATAACTGACATAGTCTGGATTACCAAACTGCATTTGATCATAATCACTTTGATATTTATGATTAGTCAAGAAACTTGACACTATTTTGATAGCTTCTTCATTTATTTTATATCCAATATTAGTTACTTTTTGGTAATTATTATTAACAAAGTCATTTATCTTTTTACCATAAACCCCAGTTAATTTTTTGATATTTTTATATTCTTTTTCAGTTAAATCTTTAGTTAAATTAATTTCAAATTCATCAGGAATAGTATCAGTGGTTAACGCATAAATATCATATTCTACTTCATGAAAAAGAGTCTTCATGTTTTCTGTTACTAAATCTTTATAATCAGGAGATGATAATATTTTATTATTTAAGTAATCTGCAAATTCCTTATCAAAAATAGCATTTTTATTTCCAATAAATTCTTTGTAGTATTTTTTTCTTTCTTCTACTTTAGCATCTTTTTCAAGTAACCCGAAGATGCCAATCATTTCTACAAGTGCTTCTGACATTTCTTCACTAGTAATATCCATACTATCTTTTAGTTCTTGCCAAGTTTTATAATTAAATTTTTTCATTTGTTCAGTATCTAATTTATAATATAAAGCAGCTGGAATATCAAAATCTCTTCTTGTCTTATAGAAAAGAGATTGAAATTCTTTATTCATGTTATTATAGTTCATTTTAGAAGATAGAAGTAGTATTTCTCTTATATGTTTATTTTCTAAAAATTCATCTATTGATTGGTATTTATTAGTTAATATGGAATTGGCACACAAATATAAATAAATTGTATTTAAAGATGTTTGATATTTATTGTCATATTTTTTATTGATAACAGTACCATAAGGTGTAGTTATTTTAATTGATTCTTCACCACCATAATTAACACTTGCATCTATATATTCTAGATTACCTGGTAGTACCAATTTTTTTAAGGAAATACAGTTATCAATAACGCTTTCTCCTATATATTTGACGCTTTCTGGAATAATCAATTCTTTTAATGAGGTACAACCATTAAAGACATCGTTCTTTATTTCTGTTAAACCATTCTCAATTGTTACATTTTCTAATGAACTACAGTTCATAAAAACTTTCTCAAGAATTGACTTAACCTTACTAGGAATATTTATTTTTGTTAATGATTTACATTCACTAAAAGCACTAGTACTTATAAATTTTAAATTAGGTGGTAATATTATTTGTTTTAGGGAAGTACAATCGGCAAATGTTGAGTTTTCAATGCTCTCTATACCATTTGGGATATTTATTTCTGTTAATGATTTACATTCATTAAAAGCACTATTACCTATAAATTTTAAATTAGGTGGTAATACTATTTGTTTTAGGAAACTACAATTAGAAAAGGTTGTATTTTCTATTTTTTCTACACCATTAGGAATATTTATTTTTGTTAATGATTTACAGCCTTTAAAAGCTGATTCTCCTATATGCTTTACTTTATTTGGAATATTTATTTTTGTTAATGATTCACATTCAAAAAAAGCTCTATCATCTATTAATTTTACATTATCTGGAATGATTATGGATTTTAATGAATAACAATATGCAAAGGTACTTGGTTCTATACTAGTTATATTTGATGAAAGTGTTACTTTTTGTAATTTTTCACAGCTTAAAAATGCTCCTCCTTCTATTGATTTTACACTATTTGGTATAACTATTTCCTCAAGTGATTTACAATTATTAAAAGCTGCATATTTTATTTCTGTTATGCTATCCGGGATAGTTATAGATTCAATGGCACATTTTTGAAAAGTATTAATTCCTATACTAATTATATTTGATGGAAGTATTACTTTTTTTAATTGCTTACATCTACTAAAAGCGCTATCACCTAT
>CAKPAQ010000087.1 GCA_934133015.1 uncultured Bacilli bacterium
ATCCTAAACCACGTTCTATTAATACGAAAATTCCAGAGCTCATACGAATAACCCTCCCTATCTAATTCCACACAATGGATCATTTGATTTAAAATAATCATCTAAATGATAAAGTAAATATTTTATTATTATTGGTAAAAAGAATATTACAACGCAAATAATTGCTCTTTTTACAAATTTACTAAATGCTTTACTCAAAGCATCCTTATCTTGTGAAATTACAGCTTGTCCAAAATCAACACTTCCTAATACAAGTAAAAGTATTGGGGCTGCTATTTTTACATAATTAAGTACTTCACTAATTAAATCTAATAAGTCATCACCTAATAATCCTTCACATGATACGTCAACATCATTACCTAAGCCTATGTTGCTTATCATATTTACATAATCTTCAGCGGCTTTATTTAATCCAGCTTTCATATCGTCAACTGCTTTTTGAGCTTCATCTTCAACTACTTTTTTTTCTTCTTCAGTTGCGTTTGATTTAGCAAGACAAGTATTAGTATTTGACTGGTGTATTGAGGCAATTGAATTTCCCATAGCTTGTGCTTTTTGTTGATAAGTTACTGGACTTCTTCCATTAATATATAATGAATAAGTATTATAATCTTGTTTACTTAAGGCACAATATTGTGTCAATTCATTTAAAAGATTAGCGGATTGGGTTTGAAAATTGTTGTTGAAACTTTCTTCCACTTTATTTCCAACTTGACTTGCCGCATAACTATTACATTGGTCTACTGTTGTTGAAGTGGCATTTTTAAATGTTTTGGTCCAATTGCTTAAACGTTCATATTCATCATCATATGTTTTTTGAACTATATCAGAAAATAACTTTTTATTTTTATTAACATATTCATTAAATTTTGATCTTTCACAAACTTTCTCACCTTTTGAATTTGTAAGAGAATTATCCTCAACTAATGTTGGTTTAACAATTGTAATAAAATCTTTATTGTAATCATCTGTTTCAGATTTAGTTGATAAATAATATGTTGTTGAATACCTATCACGATATGTTACTATTGTATCAGTTGGGCAATGAAATTTTCCATCCCTATTTATGAATACATCTTTAACAACATCTTCATCTACTATTATTGTTGTGAGTCCTGTGTCATCAAGAGCTGTAGATTTATCGGCTTTTTTTTCAAACTCATTATATACTCTAATTTTTTTAGCTGAAGTATAAACAACGCTGAAATTATAGCTTGTTGTATAGGTTGCTGTATCATCAGTTTCTGTTATATTATAAGTACAATATGGATAGTCTTCTAATCGAAAATCTTCTGCTTCTACTGAAATATTGCCACCTATAAGGCATATTAAAGCTATTGTAAATGCTAAACTATATTTAATAAACTTATTATTTTTTATATTCATAAGTACACCTCTTAATTTTTAGTATAATAAACCACAATAATTATAACATAAAAAAAGTAATAGTGAAATATTTTTTCACTATTACTTAATAATTTATTTTATCTTTTTATTAATCAAGATCTTTCCAACAATCTTTCCAACTTTCTGTACCAGTTACATTATCGTTTTCAGTTGCGTTAGAACTTCCAAACATACCCATTAATAATGATACAATTGTAGCTACAAAGAATACTGCAACAGCAGCAATTGCTCTTTTAATAAGCTTACCAGTAGCACCTTTGATTTCTTTATCATCGCTTGATAAAACAGCTTTACCTAAATCAATTGATCCCATAATAATAAGTAAAATTGGGATACCGATTTGAATAATTGGATAAACTCCATTTTTTATAAATCTAAATACAGGTACTAAATCATTTGGGCATGTTAAAGTTTGTACTAAATCGAACATCTTATTTCCTCCTCTTTTCCTATAAGTAAATAATACTCTAAAGTGCTTATTTAGTCAATATATTATATTTTTGTTGACATTTTTTTACATGTAGCTAGAACCACTATATGTACTAATTCCTAAACGATTAATTAAATCTTGTAATACTTCAGAATTATTTTGTCTTTCATCTAGCGGTGGTAAATTAAAGAATACTTTAGTCTTAGCTTCATATTCAAATTCATTAACATCACTACTTGATAATAAGCTTTTGGCTAAAACAATCTTCTTACCTTTCAATCTATCGAATACTTGTCTATCTTTTCGCATTAATTTATTTAACTTTAAGGTAGAAGGTTCTACTAAATAAATGACATCAGTACATAAATCAGCACTACCATCATTATTTAAATCAACTAATATTACAGAAGATTCTCTATGCTTTAATAATTCTGATGCTAATTCAGTATTACTAACTGATTTTAAATCTTTGTCATTTATATACATAAAATCTCTTTTATCTACTTCAATTGCGGTTACTGATTTTCCTATATTAGTAAGTTCTTTCTTCAACATATAGGTTAACATAGTTGAACCGGCATGATCTGTAAGATTTTTAATACCTAAGATATATGAACCACCATTAATAATATTATTTATAACAGTAGTTCCTTCACTACTACCAGAAACTGCTGGCATAGGAGCCATAGTTGGCATTCCAGTTCCACCACCAGCATCTATTTGATGTAGATGTGCTACATCACGATAAGTATTAGGGTTTTGTAATAAATAATTTACTCCATCTAAATTAGTAGTGAAGTTATAAATACCCATTGATATTAATCTAGATAAAAATTGAGGTGCTAAACATTCTGGTGTATCGGGAAGTAAGATGATTATCTTCTCAACATCTAATGACATAGATAATTTTTGTAAATTTCTTATATCACGATAATTCTTTAAAGCAGTTAAATCAAGAATCATTCTGCCAAAGAAAAAGTTTGAAAAAGTTTGAACTAATTCATCAGCATCAAAAACACCATTTAAAGACTTAATGACTTCGATATCTAAATTGGCAAGCTCTGCTTGTCTTTCATTAGAAATTATAACATTCATAACATCACCCTTTTTACTATTTATAATTATACTGTCTTGGCATATCTACATAATTCAGTATTATTACCAGAAGAGTATATTAAAGCAGTTTGTCCTTTTACTTTTAAAAAATTGGCAGCTTTAGGAAAAACTCTATTTATTATTGGAATATCAATACTAACAAAAGTAACTATAGTGTAATAAGAACCTTTGTATTTAAGATTATTTTGCTTAGTACCAGCTACATCAGCAAGTTCACATTTTACACAAAATACTACTTCATTACCATTAGCAGTTGTACTTCTATAAGCTTTATACCCATCCATCTTTTGGCATAATTCAACATAAGTGTTAGGAGTTGATAAATTATAACTATATTTATCTGCTACTTTATCTATTTTTACACTGGCTGATTCTGATAATCCTTCAAATTCTTCTACTACTCTTCTTATATCATTTTTTACTTTGAAAGCTTTAGTATAACTAACACTAAAAGCAAGTAGTCCTGACGCTAATACTAAAAATATTATAACTGATTGCATTGTAAAAATTCCACCTATAGCTGTTTTCATAGATTCACCTACAACTCTCTACAATATTTATTATTATGGTTTCCAGAATATATTAAAGCTGTTTCTCCAGATGTCTTAAAAAATCCAGCAGTAAATGGTATTAAGTTATTTACAATTGGTACATCAATATTAACAAATGTAACAATTGAATAATAGGCACCTTGATAACTAGGATTTTGATTAACTTCACCAACGTTATTAGCGTATTCACATTTTATACAAAAACGTACTCCAGAACCACCATTATCATCAGAGCTTGTATAGACATCGTAACCTAATCTTCTACAAGCTTCATCATATTTATCTGATAAGAAATATTGATGTTTCCTTACTAATTCATTTATTTGAACTTCGGCACTTGGTGTTAATCCATCACTTTTTTCAATAATACTTCTAATTTCATTTTTAACACGAAAGGCTTTTGAGTAGTTAACTGCAAAAGCCATTAAACACATAATAATTAAAAGTGCAACTACAATAGCTTGTAGTGTAAATACATTACCCATGGCTTCTTTCATAGTATCACCACACTTTTTATTTTAAATTATTTTATTTCTTCTACTTTACTAGTATCACTAATATTATTCCACATATTGTTGATAGTGTTTTGAATATTAGGCCACATTACCCAGAAAAATGCAATAATTGCTCCAATTGCAATAATGGTAACTACAGTCATATTTAATTCTCCAGTCGCTTCCTTCATTTACAATCTCCTCCTTATTATTAAGTTTACCATATTTTTCTATTTTATTAAATATTTTTTATTACTATTTACATATTTTGATGTTTTAGTTATTAGCACCTATAGTGCTGGGGACAAAACCACACGGAACGAAATGCCAGTGTCAGTCCCACCAGTAATGTAGTAGAACGCGAATGCGCCAGAGCCAGAACCACTATACCAACCGCCACCGCGTAGGAACCAAGGATAAGACGAATACACGAAGTTGGCGAAATCTCCATACCAACTTGATTTATATCTACTTCCACCATCTGGATCTTTTTCACTACCAAATGGTCCCATCTCACCAGTCGCATCTCCTAAAAGTCTATAATTATAATTAGTGTTTGTAGTTGATGTATATTTATCCCAATATTTTGTATAAGTACTATCTGAAAAGAAGTTAGAATACAAACTTGTTATTCCACTTGATCCTCCTACTGTTGATGCTCCTGTTG